>NZ_JBEXUS010000068.1:0-44222 GCF_040614455.1 Nocardia sp. NPDC005978 | reverse complement strand
AGACGGACCCCGCGATACCCCAGCCTCCCAACAACCCGCCCGCTCCCAAGCCCGCCCCCACGGCGCCGGCTCCCGCCGCGGCGGGAGGCGGCCGGTCCGGCAAGACGCTGGTGCCGATCATCGGCGCGTTCGCCGCGGGCGTGGTGCTGGTCGCCGCCGTCGCGGCCGGGGTCGTGCTGTGGAAGCAGGCCGACGACAGCAAGCAGGAGATCGAGGCCCGCGACGCCGCGACCGCCGCGGCCTGCGATTTCGGCAAGGCCGTCTCCAACTACGACGCCAAGAGCCTGGACGACTACTTCACCCGGGTGAAGGATCTGTCCACCGGGCAGTGGCTGTCCTTCTTCGACGGCGCGTCCGGCGCGCTGAAGGAGGCCATGTCCAGCGTGCAGGCCAAGTCCACGCTGGACGAGATCCACTGCGCGTGGGAGTCCGGCGACGACAGCAAGGCCAAGGTCGTGCTGATCCTGACCCAGGTCCGTTCCAACGGCGTGGTGGCCCAGTCCGACATGCTGACCGTGCCGGGCGTGGCCGAGCTGGAGAATCAGGACGGCGTCTGGAAGGTCGCCAACTTCGACTCCCCCGCCATGAAGAGCCTCGCCGGCCCGACCGGTGGCGGCGCGCCGAGCACCGCGCCCGCGCCGAGCACGGCTCCGGCCCCCGGCAACTAGCCGGCCCGACGAACGGAAACCGCCGCCCGTGCACGAATCACGGGCGGCGGTTTCGTCGTATCCGCGTGGGCGGCATCCGAACCGGCAGCGGATCATCGCGCGCCGGCCCGCGGGGCCTCGGCTCAGAACAGGGTCAGCGCGTCCGCGGGCGTGCTCTTGGCCGCGGACACGCGGCGGCGCGGTGTCTTGGCGGGGGTGTGGGCCGTGGTCGCCGCCGGGGGGTGGGCCGTGATCGTGGTGGCGACGGCCGCCGGTTCGGCGGGCGCGGGCTGCGGTGCGATCACCGGCAGCGGCTCGGTGACGGGCTCGGCCGGCAGCGGCTCGATCAGCGGCTCGCCGGGGGCGGTGGCGGGCACGCCCGCGGCATTGCTGCCGGGCGCGTCGGTGCCCGCGCCGGACGCGGCGACCTTGCGCGCGGCCTGCCCGCAGAGCGTGTCGGCCTGCTCGTTGAAGTAGTTGCCCACGTGGCCGCGTACCCAGCGGAATCGGACCGGGCCGGGCCGGGCCGCGATGGCCCGGTCGATCTCGCGGATCAGTTCGATGTTCTTGACATCGCCGCCGCTCGAGGTGCGCCAGCCGTTGCGCCGCCAGCTGTTGATCCACTCGGAGGCGCATTTGATGGCGTAGAGCGAATCGCTCTCGATGAGCAGCGGCTCGGAGCCGGAGTGCGAGCGCACCGCTTCCAGCAGCGCACGGAGCTCGGCGATCTGATTGGTGCCCGAGACCGCACCGCCGCTGGCCGATCCGCCCGCGTGATTGACCCAGGCCCAGCCGATGGCGCCGCCCGGGTTCCGCAGGCACGATCCGTCGGTGCTCACGATGATCATGCTGGTTACCCTACGCAATCCGGCCGACAAGATCCGTTCCGTGGAATTCCTCTATCTCCCTACGCAATTGCGACTCGGTACGCCGAACCGCTGATTGTACGGCGGCTGCCAGCATACGGGAGAGCAGTCGCCCGGTGAGTCCCCGCGGTGTCCAGTACTCGGTTTCCGAGGTCAGCACCGCGCGGCCGTAGCCGAGCGGATCGAAGCGCAGCTTGATCACCGCGAGCGGGTCGGTGCAACTCGCGCGAGCACCCTGCGCGGGCGCCGGCTTCCCCTTCCGGCGTCTGCGCAGGGTGTACTCGATGACCGCGTTGCGGCGGTACTCGGTGATCTCGCACTCGACCGTGGGATGCCACGGGCCGACCCGGAGGGTGGTCGCGAAGACGGCTCCCGAACCATGATCGGACTCGCCGATCGGTTCGAAGGCCGCCACGATGAACGCCCAGTCCGGCACGAACTGATGGTTGTCCGTGTACGTGAACGCGACCTCCACCGGCGCACCGACGTCACTCGCGTATTTGATGTGGCCCATAGGCTGCTCCCTGTCCCACGGCTGCCAACAAAAGTACTACAGCAATCCTATTTATTACATGGATACCCGGATATCGCGAGGGCGGAAGTGGATATCCAGCGGCCTCCCGGCAATTCCCCCTATTTCGGTCAATCGTCCAATTGTGCGGCGATGTGCTCGGCGATCGGCAGCGCCGAGGTGGCCGCCGGAGACGGGGCATTGAGCACGTGCACCGAGCGCGGGGTGCGCTCGATCAGGAAGTCGTGCACCAGCGTGCCGTCGCGCAGCACGGCCTGCGCCCGGATCCCCGCCGGGCGCGGCAGCAGATCCGCCGCGGTCAGCTCGGGGCAGTAGCGGCGGCACTCGGCCAGGTATCCGCGCTTGAACAGCGAGTTCCGCATCTCGCGCAGCCCGGTGCGCACGTTGGCCGCTGCCACCCGGTGAAAACCGGGGAACCCCAGCACGTCCCGGGCGTCGCGCAGATTCACGCTGCCCTTGCGGTACCCCTCGCGCGCCAGGCCCAGCACCGCGTTCGGGCCGACGGTCAGCTCGCCGTCGATGGTCGGGCTCAAATGCACGCCCAGGAACGGCAATTCGGGATCCGGAATCGGATAGATGAGGGCGCGCACCAGATTCCGGCGATGCGCGGGCAACCGGTAGTACTCGCCGCGGAACGGCACGATGCGCAGGTCGAGTTCGAGCCCGGCGAGCCGCGCCAGGCGATCGGCCTGCAACCCGCCGCAGACCACCAGGCGGGCCGTCCGCCAGGTGCCCGCGGGCCCGGAAACCGTTACCGCGTCCGCTGTTTCGGCGATCGCGGTGATCTCGGCGCCCAGGACGATCTCGCCGCCGCCCGCCCGCACCCGGTCGGCCAGGGCCTCGGTGACCCGGGTGTAGTCGATGATCCCGGTGCCCGGGACGAACAGCGCGCCGACGCCGCGCACCCGCGGTTCGCGCCGCCGGAGTTCGGCTGCGTCCAGCAGTTCCACCTCGACGTCGTTGGCGACCGAGCGCTCGTAGAGCGCCAGCATGCGGGCCTGCTCGCCGGCATCGGTGGCCACCAGCAGTTTTCCGCACACCTCGAACGGAATCCCGTGCTCGGCGGCGAAGGTCTTGGTCCACTCCGCGCCCGCGCGGCACAGTCGCGCCTTGAGGCTGCCGGGCTCGTAGTAGATGCCCGAGTGGATGACGCCGCTGTTGTGCCCGGTCTGATGGACGGCGAGGCGGTCCGCCTTCTCGAGCAGGAGCACGCGGGCGCCCGGATGCCGTTCCAGCAGGCGGTACGCGGTGGCCACCCCGACGATGCCGCCGCCGATCACGCAGTAGTCGTACACGGGGGAAGTCTCACACAGCGGTGCCGTCCGGCGCGTCCGGCGACCCTTCCCGGGCGTCGTGGTGGCCGAGCGCCGCGTCCTGGCCCGAGGTCCCGGGCGGGACCGGAACGGCGGCGGTGAGCTCGTCGGTTGCCGTGGCGGCGGGTGCGGGGTGGCGGGCCAGTTGCAGGCCGTGGGCCCCGATGGCCGGATCGGACAGGGTCAGGGTGAGTTCGCCGCGCCGGGTGTCGAGATCGGTGCGCAGCTGGGTGACCGCGCTCGGATTGCCGCCGACCACGCCGAGCTGTTCCCCGATCGGCCCGCGCAGCACGAGGTCGGCCAGGGTCGCGAAGAGGTTGGTGTCCACGGTGAAGGTCAGCGAATTGCGTTGCACGGGTAGCACTTGCGCGCCGACGTAGGTATTGCCGAGCCGTAGCTGCCCGGCCAGCGCGGTGCTCTGCGGTCGGGGTGCCTCCTCGGCGGCGGCGCTCTGTGTCGAGGGCACGCCGTCGCGGTTGCTGATCACGGTGCGCTGATTCTCGAAAAGCGCTGCGATGTCGGTTCTTTCGGCGAGCGGCAGAATGCCGCCCGGGTGACGGTCCGCGCTCGCCGCGGTGAGGTCCCGCGGGGCGGGCGGCCCGGCGAGGATGCTGTCCGAATGCTGTACGCCCGCCATCTGATTGGCGATGTAGGCGCCGGCGGTGACGGTGAGACCGATGCTGGCCATGGCGGCGGTGACGACGGCGGTGTAGCGAACCGCCTGTGCCGCGCGCCGGGTCGACCGGACGGCCTGCGTCGCGAGTTCGTGCGACATGACTGGTGCGTCCTTCCTCTCCCCTGGTCCCCCTGCGTCTTTCGACGCCCACGACCCGCACCATTGAAAGTCGTACGCGCGTCCAGGTTACGGCGGCGCGCGGTGGCAGCAGCTATCGATGAGAGCAGGATCACAGCATAGAACGCATATCGCGACAGCCAGCGATTCCTTGCGATCGGAGAGGTTTCCGCCCGCGAAAGGGTGGGTAAATATCGGGTAGCGGCGAGCGCCAACTCGACTGCCATCGAGGACTTCCGGCCAATGTCGTCCGGTCGCACCAGGCACGGCGCACCAACGGTGGCGCTCGCTCGCTCCTTGCCTCCTGGAATGGGACTCGGGGCCGATGTCGCGCCGACATCGCCTCAGATGATGGTCCGACGGGCCGGAGGCCGGGATCGACGGCAGGTCAGTGGAACTGGCCTGCCGTTCGTCCTGTTCCGGGCGGACCCGCGAAAGCCTGTGCCAGCTCCAGCCATTCGGCCACGTCCGCGCCCTCGATCTCCAGCGCGAGGTCGTCCAGGTGCCTGCGCTGGGTGACGGCCAGGCAGAAGTCCAGGGCCGGTCCGCGCAGCCGCTGCGCCGCGTCCTCGGGTCCCCAGGTCCAGACGCCGCCGTCGGGGGCGGTGAGTTCGATCCGGAACTCCGCGGTGGGCACGGCCCGATTGTTGGTGATGTAGGCGAAGTTCCGGGTGCGCACGCCCAGGTGCGCGATGTTGCGCAGGCGAGCGGTGGGGGTTCGCACGACCCCGAGCGCGTCGGCCACGTCCTGCCCGTGCGCCCAGGTTTCCATGAGCCGGGCGGTGATCATGGAGGCGGCGCTCATGGGCGGGCCGAACCAGGGGAGTTTGACCCCGGCCGGCACGACGCGCAGCGCTTCGACCAGGGCGGCGCGGTCGCGGCGCCAGGCGGCGAGCAGTTCGGCCGGTGGCTGTCCGGCCGCGATCTCGGCGGCTTCGTCGACGAAGGTCAGCGCCCGGGGCAGGGCTTCCTGTACGAGAGCGCCGAAGCGCTCGGCGTCGGTGGCCGCGATGACCGAGACCTGATCGGTCCAGTGCAGATGCCCGATCTGATGGGCGATGGTCCAGCCCGCGGCGGGGGTGTCCTGCGACCAGTCGACCTTGTCCAGGTCGGCGACCAGTGCGTCCAGGTCGCCGCATTCGGCGGTGAAGTCGGCCAGTAGCGCCTCGAGATCGGCCATCGCAAGTCCTTGTCGCCGCGCGGAACCGGTCGTCCACCGTGCCGGTGAACGCCGTCGACGGTCAGCATCGCAGTGCGGCCAGAAAAATGCAAGCGTGCGTGCTTGTATTTCCGCCGCGCTGTTCGCCCAGGTGAGCGACCTTCTGGCTACCAGCCGAACAGGGCCAGGTGCACCCCGCCGACGGCGAGTCCGAGCACCGCGCCGTGCAGATACAGCAGCCACGCGTCTTGTTCGACGGAGGCGTAGAACATCTCCATGAATTCGCCGGGGGTGAGCAGTTGCAGCTTGCGCGCGGCGAACTCGTCGATCTTCTTGGCCTGGGCCGCGGCGAATTCCGGATCCTCGGTGAGGCTGGGGGCCAGGCCCGCCGCCGCGCCGGCCGCGCCGACCTTGAGATTGTCGAACTGCCGCGCCCCGAAGGCGGCCCGCACGAAGGTGTGGGTCGGCCCGAGCTGGCGGTGGATCTCGGCGGAGATGAGCCGCTCGAGCAGCTGCCGGGTCTTGTCGCCGTTCGGGCCGTCCAGCAGCTCTTCGGCCAGGTTGGGCAGGGTCAGCACCTGGTAGGCCAGGATGTGCGCGAGATCGGCCGCGGCCTCGGGCTGCCGCTTGGCCAGCAGCGCCTGCTTCCACAGGTATTTGTAGCGCGGCTGCGGATCGCCGGGTTCGAACATCATCTTGATGGCGATGACATTGACCGCCACGCCGATGGCGGCGGCCGCGGTGAGAATGACGGCCCAGCCCGGGATCCAGCCGATGACCGGAATGCTCTGGTGCACATGCATGTACAGCGCCAGCAGCAGGCCGAACGGCGCGCCCAGCAGGCCGATGCGCACCATGAATTTGAGTTCGGGCGCGGCGACCGTGGTCGTGAGGTCCTTCAGAATGTGCGGATTCTGGCGCAGATACCGAATGACGAAGGCCTTGATGTCGATGAGCTGATCGACATTGTCGCCGAGCTGTTCGAAAGCGGTGCGGGCCAGCGTGGGCAATTCGCGCTCGACCCGCTGGTACAGCACATTGCGGACCGCGCGCGGCACGGCATTCCAGATATCCGGGTTCTCGCGCAGCATCACCTCGTTGACCAGGGACGGCACCTGTTTGCGCCCGACCTCGGCGATGTAGTCGGCGATGCCGTCCAGGTCGAGTTCGCGAATGAAGTCCTTGGGACTGCCGATGCGCATGATGGCGACGTCGACGCAGATGCTCGCCATTTTCTCGGCGCGCGCGGGGATGAAGCCCTGGAAGCCCAGGCGTTTGCCGTCGCCGGAGAAGGTGGGCAGTACCTGGACCCGGCGCGGGAAATAGGGGTAGAGCAGTTCCAGGCCGGGAATGCGGAATCCGCGAAAATAGACCGGCCAGAACAGCATCAGCACGCCGGTCCAGTTGGTGAGCCAGCCCGCGATGGCACTGAACAGCGGGAAGCTGATCAAATCCACGACGAGCTTGGACTGGCCGGTCAGCTCTTCCCAATTGATGAAGACGCCCGAGGCCAGTGTCGTCATGCTGCGTCCCCCTGTGGCCGAGCTTGAAACTCGAGATAACGGTCGATCAACACTCTCACCGGCGGCGGATGCTGTCAAAAGGTCCATGGCCTCGGCGAACGTGTCGCAACGGGCCGGGTCGGCGCGCGTTCCGGGGTCCGGCAAATACGTGGCTTCCGGTGGATATGGTGTGCGGAATATCGGCATACCGCGCGGCGGGCGCGCGGACCGGCAATACTGGTCACTCGACCAGAAGGAAAGGATGAGGGAGATCCCGATGACCGTCGACCGCCGTGGTTTTCTGTCCGGCGCCGCCACCGCCGCGAGTGTCGCGACCCTGGCCGCCGCGGCCGGGCCGGCGTGGGCCGAGCCCGCGCCCGCTCCGTCCGTGGCCAAGTTCCCCTACCCGGACAGCGCCGAACTGCGCGTGCTGATCACCGGCGACGCCGGCACCGGCGCTCGCCCGCAGTGGGCCGTGGCCGACGCGATCCGCGCGCTGCACGCGGACACCCCGTTCTCCCTCGCCCTCGGCCTGGGCGACAACGTGTACGAGTCCGGCCCCTGGGCCAGTGACGACGCACAGTTCGACGCGAAGTTCGAGGCCCCGAACCACGGCCTCGACTTCCCCTGGATCATGGTGCAGGGCAACCACGACAACTCCTCGATCCTGCCCGGCGACGGCGGCTGGCTGCTGCGCGGCGACCACGAGGTGGCCTATCACGCCCGCTCCCGCCGCTGGTGGATGCCGTCCCGCTACTACTCGGTCCCGGTCGGCCCGCCCGCCACCCCGGTCGTCGAGTTCTTCGTCCTGGACCTGAACCCGATCGCGGCCTACCTCCCCCCGCTGTTCGCCCCGTTCTGGGCGGCGGACGGCCAGTTCATGACCGAACAGGCAGCCTGGCTGGACCGCGCCCTGTCCGAGTCGACCGCGAAGTGGAAGATCGTCTGCACCCACCACCCGTACCTGAGCAACGGCAGCCACGGCAACGCGGGCGCGTACGAGGGCCTGACGATAGAGCCGATCAACGGCAACCACGTAAAGACGTTCTTCGAAACTCACGTGCTCGGCCGCGCGAACTACGTCCTCTCCGGCCACGACCACTGCCTCCAGGTCCTGGAACCGACCGCGGCGACAAAGGGCACCCGCCAACTGGTCTCAGGCGCGGCGGCCAAAACCAACTCAGGCGCACACGCGAAGGGCGCGACGACCCCGGCCCTGTTCGAGAACTTCACCGATCTGGGCTTCATGGTCCTGGACCTGACCCCGACCAGTGCGGATCTGGGCGTCTACACCGTGGATCCGTCGAACGGTCTGCCGGTCAACGCCTTCCAGCGCCGCCTGGCCTGAGGCGCACCGCAATCCCCGCTCCCGCAATCACTTCGATTGGGGAGCGGGGGAGCAGCACCCGATCAGGGCTTGAGCACGATGCGAATCGGGTTGCCCTCCTTGGCCTCCAGCGCGTGCACCGCCTTGGCGGCATCGGCCAGCGGCACTACCGCGCTCACCGAGCGGGAGAAGTCGACCCGTTGCAGGCCCTGCAGTTTCACCAGCTGGGTCACGTGCTCGGGCCCCGAGCCGTAGTGCCCGCGCAACTGCTGCTGGAAGAAGCTGAATGCCGTGCCGCCGGAGACCGTGATCGGCTTGTCGGTCAGGCCGACCAGGACCAGGCGGCCCTGCGGGCCCAGGCACACCACCGCCTGTTCCCGGACCGCGGCGACGCCCGCGAAGTCGAAGGCCGCGGCCAGGCCGGTGCCGGTCGCCGCGAAGATCTTGGCGCGCAACTCCGGGTCGGCGGGATCGAAGGCCAGGTCCGCGCCGAACTCGAGGGCGCGTTCGCGGGCGGCGGGGAGGGGGTCGACCGCGATGATGGGGGCGGCGCCGACCAGGCGCAGGAGTTGGACGCCGTGGGCGCCGAGGCCGCCTACGCCCCAGACGCCCACCGGCTCACCGGCCTTGATCTCGGCGGTGGCGGTGATGGCGGCCCAGGGGGTGGAGACCGCGTCCGGGATGAAGCACGCCTGTTCGAAGGGGAGTTCGTCGGGGATCGGGACCAGCGTGTCGACCCGGGCCAGGGTGTATTCGGCCCAGCCGCCGTCGTAGTCGACGCCGCGGGTGAAGGTGGCCTGGCCGCGCATCTCCCCGGCCTGCAACAGGACTCGGTCGCCGATCGCCGGGCCGGTGACGCCCGGTCCCAGGGCGTGCACGGTGCCCGCGACCTCGTGCCCGAGGGTGACGACGTCGCCCTTCAGGAACAGCGGGGTCAGGGTGCCGTCGATGAGGTGCACGTCCGACAGGCACACCCCGGCCGCTTCGACCTTGATCAGCACGTGGTCGGGTCCGGGTTCGGGGATCGGCACCTCGTCGAGTTCCAACCGGCGGTTCGGTCCCAGGTGTAGACGCGCGGCGAGCATGGTCATCGACTCCTCGTGGCAGATCGGTTCGGCACTCCGACCGCCATGCTAGGCCGACCGCACGCCGGGTTCGGCCGATTGCCCGGGCTGTGGTTCGGTGGTGCCAGGCCCGACGGGGCCGGACGGGAGGTCGATGCGATGTCCGAGGACGGCGCGGAATTCAAGGTGGACGCCCTGCGGGTGCAGCCGGGCCGGCGGCTCGGCGGCCAGGTGCGCCTGACCGCCGGTGCGGATCCGATGACGGTGTCGCGCACCCGGATTCAGGTGAACTGCCGGAACCCCACCGACTGGGACGACGAGCTCGGTTCCGCGAACCACCTGATCTACCTGGACGAGACGGTGGCGGCCGATACCCGGGTCCGGGACTCGGGCTCGGTGCTGATCCCCTTCCACATCCGGATCCCGTGGGCCACGGCGCTGACCGAATCGCGTGGCAAGCCGATCTACCCCGTGACGATGGATATCCGCCTGATCGCCGAGCGGGCGGACCGCCCCGCGCTCGGCCAGATCCAGCGCCTGCGCGTGGTGCCGCTCCCCGGGCAGCTCGCCGTCCTGAACGCCGCAGTCGCCCTGGGCGCCGAGCCGAAGACGAGTTCGCTGTTCGCCGGCGGCCAGATTTTCGAGCTGCCCGGCCTGTCCGGCCGCACCGGTTCGGCCAAGCGCCTGGCGCTCACCACCACCGAACACACGCTGGCGGTGAGCTGGTACGAACTCGGCGGTCCCACGGTGGATTCCATCGAGCTCACCCACGATCAGGCGGCCACCGAACCCTGGCCCGACCGCCTGGGGGAGTGGTTCACCCGCCGCCCGTCCCCGCCCCTACCCCCGCTCCCGCCCCCGGCGGACCCGGCCCCCTGATCCGCCACCGATCTCCCCGGCCGTCGACACGAACGACTCGTTCACAACCCGCTCGTCCCTGGGCATGCGGCCGGCCTGATGTCTGCGCCCACTCCTTCGGTGCCCTGTGATCCCGCGAGCGTCATACGCGCTGTTAGTGGTGACACGGCACGCTGTTCGACGGCCGCCTGCACCTCGTCGCCTGTATCCGGCTGGGCCGGTTCGGCTTCCGGCTTTGACCGGCACCGGAGCCGCCGGGGGAGAGGCCAGCGGCGAAGAACCCGCCGACGACATCCGTCCCTCCCGGCGCACGTTCGAGCGAGCGGACGTCGCTGCTGCCGTACGCCCTCGGCTGCGGTCTCATCGGGCGGTAGTCCAATCGGTTCCACGCGTGTGCCCGTATGCCGATGGAGCCGTTCGGCTTTCGGCCGCGACCGGCGCGGGAACCGCGGGGGAGAGGTGGGCGGCGAAGAACTCGGTGACGATCGCCGTCACCTCCGGCGCCCGTTCGAGCATGGCCACGTGCCCGCAGCCGTCCAGCCATTCGGCGCGTTCGGGGCGCAGGGCCGCGTTCACGGTGCGGCCGGCGGCGGCCGAGAGGATCCGGTTCTCGGTGCCCCAGATCGTGCAGACCGGCGGCAGCGCGTCGCGATCGGGCCAATCGTCCAGGGCGGCGAACGAATCCAGGTCGCGGACCAGGCCGACCAGGGCGCGGGCGGGGAACCCGGCGGCCAGCGGGGTGACGTAAGGGCATTCGCGGTAGGCCCGACCGCTGCTGAACCACGTGCGAATCGTGGTGCGCGCGAACCACTGCGGGGTGTGCCAGCCGCCGAGCACCCGCGCGCCGAAATCGGGCAGGGCGCGTGTGGCGCGGGCGGCCAGGCCGAGATCGCCGTGCATGGCGGTGTTCTCGGTGAGCGGGTTGATCGCCACCACCGCGCGCACCAGCCCGGGTTCGCGCCGGGCGAGGGTGAGGCTGATGGCCGCGCCGAGGCAGTTGCCGACCAGGCCGATTCCGGACAGCTCGTGCCGAATCACGAACTCCCGCACCAGTTCGGTGTACCGCTCGAGGGTGTATCCGGCCGCGGGCCGGTCGGAGGACCCGTACCCGGGCAGATCCAGCGCGTACACCCGATGGTTCCGGGCCAGCGCGGTGAGCTGCGGCATCCAGATCAGGTGGGAGGAACCGGCGTTGTGCAGCATGAGCACCGGCGGGCCGTCCTCGCCCTGCCGGAGATACGCGATGCGGGTGCCGTCGAATTCGAACTCGTCCATGACGCTCCAGGGCCTCGTTGCCGATGGTCTCGAACCCATCGTGCTCCGGAAACGCACGGACGCCGAGTATTTCCGGGGTTTCGGTGCCGGATCGCGTTGTACGGCCGGGCGTTCAGGAGGGACCGGTGGTCAGGACGGCGCGGTGTCACCCAGCCGCAGCAGCCCCCGGTCGAGGAAGCGGATCATCCACGCGAAGCTGTCGTCCGGGTCGCCGTCCCACTGGAATCCGCCGCCCGCCTGCAGGGTGGCGAAGCCGTGGAAGGTGCTGCGCAAGGTGCGCAGCGCGTGGATCATGTCCGGCTCGGGGATGCGGTACCCGCGCAGCACCGCCGACATGGATTCCAGCAGTCGTGAACTGGGCTGTCCCAGTGGATCTTCCGGCCCCGTCGGTTCGACGCCGACGGTGGCCGCGTATCTGCCCGGGTGGTCGACGATGTAGCCGCGAAAGCCGTCGGCGAAGGCCGCCAGCGCCGCGCTGCCCGAATGCCCGTGCATGGCGTCGCGCACGCGCGCGTCGAGTTCGGTCAGGGCGAGGACGGCGATCCCGCGCTGCAGGTCGGCCAGGCTCTCGACGTGTTTGTAGAGCGAGGGCGTGCGCACGCCCAGCCGCTGGGCCAGCGGGCTCAGCGCCAGATTCGCGAAGCCCACCTCGTCGGCCAGCGCCGCACCGGCGGCGATGACCTCGGCTCTGTTCAGTCCGGCGCGCGGCATCAGGCGTGCTCTTTCAGGAACGGCAGGATCAGCTCGGCGGTGCGCTCGGGCGCCTCGGCGTGCGGGTAGTGGCCCGCGCCCTCGACCAGTCCGAGGCTGCCCAGCCCGGCGGGCATGGCGGCGATGATGGCCCGGCCCTCGGCTTCCGGGTTCGGGAAGTCCGGGTCGGCGGTGCCCATGACCAGGAGCGCAGGCTGGGTGACGTTGCCGAGCTGGGCCTGCGCGTCGGCGGGGGTGGACTTGCCGGTCTTCATGAACTCGGCCATCCGGCCGGGTTCGCGCAGCTTCGCGAGCAGTTCGGCGAGGTAGGCGTCGTAGTCGGCGGGTTTGGCCGGGTAGGCCGCGTCCAGGTACTTCTCCCACTGCCGCAGGCTCTTGAAGACGAGGGTCGACATGAGCGCGGTCATGCCGCGGCGGTGCCGGGCCGTCTTGACGAACGCCCCGAGGTCGAACTTCTGCACCCGGGTGAACGGGTTGATCTCGACGATGCCGCTGACCAGTTCCGGCGATTCGGCGGCGGCGATGGTCGCGGCGCCGCCGGAGAGCGAATGCCCGACGATGACGGCCGGCCCGCCGAGCTTCGCGATGACGGCCAGCAGGTCCCGCGCCACGTCGGTGCGGCTGATGGCGTCCTTCCCGGTCTCGGAAGGCCAGTTCAGGCTGGATTCGCCGTGGCCGCGCATGTCGACGCTGACCACCCGGTAGCCCGCCGCCGCGATGAGGGGCGCGAGGTACCGGTAGGCCTGCCGCCGATCGCCGATGCCGTGTGCGAGCAGCACCAGCGGGCCGTCGCCGATCGAGTCGTAAGCGATGCGCCCGCCGTCGATGTCCAGGTACTCGGTCATGGTGTCCCTCTCTCCGCAGGAGTGAAGCTAAGTTCGATAGCTATAAAGCTAATAGCTTTAGCCATACGCGTCAACCCCCGGGTTCCGGCTCGGTCCCGGACCGCCGCCCGCGGCGGGCAATCCGTGGACTTTCCGTGGTGCGTTCCGTGGTCGGCACGGATGTCCCGCGCCCGCCCCGGAAATACCGTTGAAGACATCACAACCAGCGAGAACAGGAGCCCGACACCATGACCGCCACCCCCGCCAAGGGCATCAAGACGGTGCTCTACCCGGTCTCCGATCTCACCGCGGCCAAGGCGTTGTACACCGCCCTGCTCGGGGTGGAGCCGGAGATCGAGGGCACCTACTACGTCGGCTTCACCCTCGACGGCCACCACATCGGCCTGGTGCCGGACGGCGGCCCGCAGGGCAACACCACCCCGGTCATCTACTGGGAGGTCCCCGACATCGAGGCCAAGCTCGCCGAACTGGGCCAGGCCGGCGCGAGGGTGCAGCAGTCCCTGCGCGACACCGGCAACGGCCGCCGCGTCGCCGAGGTGCTCGACGCCGACGGCAACATCCTGGGCCTGCTCCAGGACCGCTGAATCACCAAGTCCCCCAAACATTCCCGCCGCAACGGCACCGAAACACCACCGGAGGAACCCGACATGACCACCGACACCGCCACCAAGACCACCGTCGGCTTCTCGGACGCCGAGCGCGCCGCGATGAAAGCCCATGCCGCCGAACTGAAGACCGAGGCCCGGCGCGGCGGCAAGTCCAGCAAGGCCGACGGCACCGCCGACGTCCTGGCCAAGATCGCCGAGATGAACGACTCCGATCGCGCCCTGGCCGAGCGGGTGCACGCCATCGTCACCGAGCACGCCCCGCACCTGATGCCCAAGCTCTGGTACGGCATGCCCTCCTACGCCAAGGACGGCAAGGTGCTGTGTTTCTTCAAGAGCGCCGAGAAGTTCAAGTCCCGCTACGCCACCGTCGGCTTCGAGGACAAGGCCGGGCTCGACGAGGGCACGATGTGGGCGACCTCCTTCGCGCTCACCGGCCTGACCCCGGCCGACGAGGCGTTCCTCGGCGCGCTGGTCGCGCGCGCCGCCCGGTAGTTCCGGGGCGGAAATACCCTCTGAACTGTGCGTTCGCCCGGATCGCCACGCGGTGACCCGGGCGTTCGCCGGTGGCGAACAAGGTCGCGGAATTACCGGGCGGGGGTCGGGGTTGATTGGGTAACGCTCAACCTGAGTTGAGTAGGAGACGCTCAATCTTGGAAGAGGTAGAAGTCGTGACCAACACCCAGAACCTTCCGGTCCTATTCCTGACCGATCCGATCGTGCTGCCCGGCATGATCGTGCCGATCGAGCTCGACGAATCCGCGCAGGCCGCCATCGACGCCGCCCAGGCCGGCAAGGTCAACCAGGTGTTGGTCGCGCCGCGGCTGGAGCAGGGTTACGCCGCCTACGGCGTGGTCGCCGGCATCGAACAGGTCGGCCGCATGCGCGGCGGCGCGCCCGCCGCGGTTCTCAAGGCCGAACGCCGGGCGAAGATCGGCCACGGCGTGACCGGCCCCGGTGCGGCCCTGTGGGTCGAGGCCGAACCGGTCGAGACCCCGCCCGCCGACGGCCGCACCAAGGAGCTGGCCGCCGACTACAAGAAGCTGGTCGTGGCGGTGCTGCAGCGTCGTGAGGCGTGGCAGCTCATCGACGCGGTCAACCAGCTCTCGGACCCCGAGGCCATCGCCGACACCGCCGGCTGGGCCCCGTACCTGAGCCATGACGAGAAGCGCGAACTGCTCGAAACCCTCGACGTGGCAACCCGTTTGACCAAGCTCATCGAGTGGACCAAGCAGCACATCGCCGAGACCGAGGTCAACGAGAAGATCAGCGAGGACGTGCGCGAGGGCGTCGAGAAGTCGCAGCGCGAATTCCTGCTGCGCCAGCAGCTCAACGCGATTCGCAAGGAGCTGGGCGAGGACGAGCCCGACGGCGCGGAGGACTACCGCACCCGGGTCGAGAACGCCGATCTGCCCGCCGACATTCGCGAGGCCGCGCTGCGCGAGGTCGGGCGGCTGGAGCGGGCGAGCGATCAGAGCCCGGAGTCGGGCTGGATCCGGACCTGGCTGGACACCGTCCTGGAACTGCCGTTCGGCGTGAAAACCGAAGACAGCACCGATGTCTCGGCCGCGCGCGCGGTGCTGGACGCCGATCACCACGGCCTGGACGAGGTCAAGGACCGCATGGTCGAGTACCTGGCGGTGCGTGCGCGCCGCGCCGCGCGCGGCCTGGAGGTCGTGGGCGGCCGCGGTTCCGGCGCGGTGCTGGTGCTGGTCGGCCCGCCCGGCGTGGGCAAGACCTCGCTGGGTGAGTCCGTGGCACGGTCGCTGGGCCGCAAGTTCGTACGCGTCGCCCTGGGCGGCGTGCGCGACGAGGCCGAGATCCGCGGGCACCGGCGCACCTACGTCGGCGCGCTGCCCGGCCGCATCGTGCGGGCCATGAAGGAGGCGGGTTCGATGAATCCCGTCGTCCTGCTGGACGAGATCGACAAGGTCGGCTCCGATTTCCGCGGTGATCCGGCGGCGGCGCTGCTCGAGGTCCTGGACCCCGCGCAGAACCACACCTTCCGCGATCACTACCTGGACCTGGATCTGGACCTGTCCGACGTGCTGTTCATCGCGACCGCGAACGTCATGGACACCATCCCCGGCCCGCTGCTGGACCGCATGGAGCTCATCACGGTCGACGGCTACACCGAGGACGACAAGGTCGCCATCGCCCGCGACTTCCTGATCCCGCGTCAGCTCGAGCGCAACGCGCTCACCGCCGACGAGGTGGAGGTCACCGACGAGGCGCTGCGCGAGGTGGCGGCGAACTACACCCGCGAAGCCGGTGTGCGGCAGATGGAACGGCTCATCGCCAAGGCCCTGCGCAAGGCGGCGACCAAGCTCTCGGAGTCGGCGGACACCAGCGCACTGGCCGAAAGCATCATCACCGCCGGTGAATTCGTTCCGGACGCGCCCGACGCGACCGGAAACGACTCCACAGCACTGGGTTACGACGCGGGGCTGGGCTACGAGCCGGCCACCCCGGTGACGGCGGCCGATCGATTGGTGATCGGCGTCGGCGACCTGAAGGACTACCTGGGCCGTCCGCGCTTCACCCCCGACGGGGTGGAACGCACCGCGGTGCCCGGTGTCGCAACGGGTTTGGCGGTGACCGGCGCCGGCGGCGACGTCCTCTACATCGAGGCCAATGCCGCCGAGGGTGAGCGTTCGCTGACCCTGACCGGTCAGCTGGGCGACGTCATGAAGGAGTCCGCGCAGATCGCGCTCACCTACGTGCGCTCGCACCTGGAGGAGATCGGCATCGAGCCGAAGGTCCTGGACCGCAACATCCACATCCACTTCCCCGCGGGCGCCGTTCCCAAGGACGGTCCGTCGGCCGGCGTCACCATGGTCACCGCCCTGGTCTCGCTCGCCCTGGACCGCCAGGTCCGCGCGGATGTCGGAATGACCGGTGAGGTCACCCTCAACGGCCGCGTCCTGCCCATCGGCGGGGTGAAGCAGAAGCTGCTCGCCGCCCAGCGCGCGGGTCTGAAGACCGTCTTCATCCCCGCCCGCAACGAGCCGGATCTCGACGACGTCCCCGCCGAGGTCCTGGCCGCCCTGGATGTCCGCCCCGTCGCCGACGTGGCCGAGATCCTGGCCTACGCCATCGAACCGGTCATCGAACCGGCGCTGGACGGCCGCCCCCTGAGCGCCACCGCCTGATCGGCGCTCACCCACCGGCCGCGCGTGTCTCCCACACGCGCGGCCGGTGTCGTATCCGACTTGGCTATCGCAGGGCAAACGAACGGGGCGCGGATGTTTCACATGAAACGAAATCCGCACGGTCCGTTCGTTTCTCGTACGGTGGGTGGTTGTGATGACTGTCGCCAGCTGGAATGTGCTGCATCGTGTCCATGCCGACAATTGGGCCAGTGAGATTGCTGGTCGGTGGCCGGACGAGACCGACCGGATAGCGGCGGTCACCGCCCTGGTGGCCGGGCGCGCCGAGCAGGTGATCGCCCTGCAGGAGGTCAGTGGCGATCAGCTCGCTGATCTGCGAAAGTCCCTACCGGAGCGAACTTTTCATACCCTGCGGTATCCGCGGGTGCCCAGGCCGAAGCAGGTTGCCTCGCAGTTGTCCGAGGGCTTCGAGGCGCTCGTGCTGATCGTGGACGGCCCGAGCCGCACCCTCGCCGCCGAGCCGTTCGACAACGATCCGGGCAACGGCGCGCTGGTCGTGGAGGTCGCCGGGGTGCGGGTGATCGCGACCCATGTCACCGGGGACAGTCGACGGAACCGGCAATTCGCCCGGCTCGCGGAGCTGGCCACACCCGGTCCCGCGGTGCTGCTCGGCGATTTCAACGCCGACAGCAGCACCGTGGCTACCGCCCTCGGCGCGGATTTCGAGATCGCGGGCTTCGCACCGGACGGTCCCGCCACCCGCCCGCGCACGACGACCTCGAAGTCCCAGTTCATCGATCACGTCATCACGCGCGGCCTCGCGGTGCGCGAGGCCGCGGTGGTGCCGGTGGCGGGGGTGTCGGACCACAATCTGGTCCGCGCCGCCGTCGGCTAGCTCAGAACTCGCCGGCCACGCCCAGCACGGTGCGGCCGGAGTGGGTGCCCTCGAGCACGGCGTGCAGGACCGACCCGGCCTCGGTGACGGGCGCGTAGTTCTCCAGCACCGAAAGGCTCTGCGGGTTCAGGTCTTTCGCGAGACGGGCCCAGAGCTCGCGGCGGGCCGCGATGGGGTGCTGCACCGAGTCGATGCCGAGCAGGGACACTCCGCGCAGAATGAAGGGCATGACGGTGGTGGGCAGGTCGGTGCCGCCGGTGAGACCGCTGACCGCCACCGCCCCACCGTATTTCGTGGTGGACAGGATGTGCGCGAGCGAGGTGCCGCCGACGCTGTCGACCGCGCCCGCCCACAGCGATTTGCCCAGCGCCCGGACCTTCTCGCCCTCGGCGGGCAGCCGGCCGATCACCTCGGACGCGCCGAGGGTGGTGAGCAGTTCGGTGGTGCCGAGCTTGCCGGTGGAGGCGATGACCTCGAAGCCGAGCGTGGACAGGATGTCCACCGCGACGCTGCCGACGCCGCCGGTCGCGCCGGTCACCAGGATCGGGCCGGAGGCGGGGGTGAGTCCGTGGTCGAGCAGGGCCTGCACGCTCAGCGCCGCGGTGTACCCGGCGGTGCCGATGGCCGCGGCCTCGCGCGGGGTGAGCCCGTCCAGTTTCACCACCCAGTCGGCGGGCACGCGCGCGTACTCGGCGAAACCGCCGTGCTGGGAGACGCCGATGCCGTACCCGTGGGCCACCACCAGGTCACCGGCCGCGAAGTCCGGGCTGTCCGAGCTGAACACCTCGCCGGTGATGTCGATGCCCGGAACGATGGGATAGTCCCGCACCACACCGCCCCCGGGGGTGATGGCGAGACCGTCCTTGTAGTTGGCGCTCGAGAAGTGCACCTTGATCGTCACGTCACCGGCTGGCAGGAAATCCTCGGTGACCACCTCGCGTTCGAGCGTGATCCCGCTGTCCGACTTGCGTGCCACCATCGCCTGGAACTCCATGCACCGAGCATAGGACCCGGCCACCGGACGCGACAGGGCCCGACGCCGCGGACGCGACAGGGCCCGCCCTACGGACGCGGCATTACCCCGCGGGTAATCGCTTTCGCTCACGCCCTTCGCGACCATTGTTCCAGCACGCGAAAAGCAAAGGAGCGCAGCCGATATGCCGACCTACCAGAGCACCGACGGCACCACCCTCGCCTACGAGGACTACGGCACCGGGGACCCGATTCTCTTCGTGGCGGGCTGGTCGCTGAACTCGGAGATGTGGGAATACCAGCTGCACTACTTCCTCGACCGCGGCTACCGGTGCGTCCTGCCGGACCGGCGCGGGCACGGCCGTTCCGAGCGCCCGAGCACCGGCTACGACGTGGACACCCGCGCCGATGATCTGGCCCGCCTCGTCGAGCACCTGGACCTGCGCGACTTCATGCTCGTCGCGCATTCGGCGGGCGGCGCGGAGGCGGTGCGCTATCTGGCCCGGCACGGGCAGGATCGCGCGGTGCGCCTGGCCCTGCTGGCGCCCGCGATCCCCTACCTGTGCCAGACCGCGGACAACCCGGTGGGCGCCCCGCTCGAGCTGCTCGAGGCCTCCCTGCACCAGCTGCGCACCGACCGCCCGCAGTGGTTCGCCGATCGCGCGCAGGGCTATTTCGCCACCCACCTGCGCCCCGGCACGAGCCGGGCGGTGATGGACCTGGAGATGAGCCGCTGCCTCTCGGCCTCGCCGTACGCCTCGGTAGAGGTGCAGCGTCAGCTCTTCACCTCCGATCACCGCCCCGATGTCGAGGCGGTGACCCTGCCGACCCTGCTGCTGCACGGCTGGGCCGATCAGTCGATCCCGATCGAGATCAGCAGCAGGCAGGCGGTGCTGCTCGCCCCGCACGCGGTGCTGAAGGAGTACCCCGACGCCGGGCACGGCCTGTACATCACGCACGCCGCCGAGGTGAACGCGGAAATCCTGGCCTTCATGAAGGGATGAGCGGGGAACCCGGGAAGTGCTCTCGGCGCGGTGGCGGACCAGCGACCACACAGCCGCGGTGACCTCCGCCTGGTCACGGCCCCGGCCGGCACATCCTGATGCCCGTCCTTGGAACCGGTGCGCACACCCTCGATCGCGTCCACCGCGGCAATGCGGTCCACGACCTGACGGCCGGACGCCGGTCACCGCGTGCGGCGCGGCCCCGCGGTCGGCCGCCGGGGTGCGGCGACCGGCCGGGCGGCGGGCCGGAGGCGGGGCGCGGCGGGTTGCCGCCGCTCCCCGATTCTCAGCTCAGGCGAACTTCGGCGCCCGCTTGCCGACGAACGCGGCGATGCCCTCGGCGCCGTCGGCCGATTCGGCGGAATTCGTGATGAACGCGGCTTCGGTGGCCAGCTGCTCTTCTAGCGTGTGCTGCCCCGACACCAGCAGCAGCTTCTTGACGTGCGCGTTAGAACCCTTGGGCCCGGCGGCGAACTGCTCGGCGAGCTGGTCGACGGTCGCGGCGAGCTCGGCGTCGGCCACGACCCGGTGCAGCAGTCCCCACTCCAGAGCCTCGGCGGCGGTGAGCACGCGGTTGGTGAGCATGAGGTCCTGGGTGCGGCGCAGGCCGATCAGGCGCGGCAGGTAGTAGGACGCGCCGCCGTCCGGGCTCAGCCCGACCTTGGTGTACGCCATGGTGAATTTCGCGGATTCGCCCGCGACCACCAGGTCACCGGCCACGGCCAGGCTCATGCCCGCCCCGGCGGCGGTGCCGTTCACCGCGACGATGAGCAGCGCGTCCATCCGGGCCAGCGCGGACACGGCCTCGTGCAGGGTCCCGGCCAGCTTCTCGATGAACTGCCCGGTGTCCGAGCTGTTCGACATGGCCTGCAGATCGCCGCCCGCGGAGAAGAACTTGCCCGCGCCGGTGAGCACCACGACCTTCACGGCCGGATCCTCGGAGCAGTAGGTTGCGGCCCGGACCAGCTCGTCGGCCAGCGCCTGGTCGATGCCGTTCGCGGCGGCGGGCCGGTTCAGGGTGATGCGCGCGATCGGGCCGGCGGGCTCGAAGCTGATGTTCTCGTACTTGGTCATCGGATGCGTGCCTTCCGTCTGTATTCCTGGTCCCAGCATGTCAAACGCGGCCGCTCACCCCGGTTCGGGACCGAATTCGACGCGGACGCCGAGCAATCGGATGGGGCGGTCCAGCTCGAAGGCGTGCAGGACCAGCAGCGCGGTCCGCACGACCTCGTCCACGTCGACGGTGGGGCCGCGCAGTTTCTTCTGTTTGGTGCGGGTGTAGAAGGTGCTGGTGCGCACGGTGACGCCGACCCGCTGCACGCTGCGCCCCTGCGCGATGGTCTCCTCGGCCACCAGGGTGGCGAGCCGGGTGACGGCCGCGTCGAATTCCGCGTGTTCGGTCAGATCGGCCGCGAAGGTCTCGGAGTGGCTGCGCCCGACGGGTTCTCGCGGCTCGGCGACGTCCGTGTCACCGGCGCCGTGCCCGAGTACCCACAGATAGGGTCCGGTATTCGGGCCGAATTCCGCGGCCAGCGCCGCGCGGTCGGCGGCGGCCAGTTCGCCGACGGTGTGAATGCCCAGGGCCGCCATCCTTTTCGCGATGCGCCCGCCGACGCCCCACAGCGCGGTGGTCGGGCGGTGCGCCATGAGCGCGGTCCAGTTGTCCGCGGTGAGCCGGAAGATGCCCGCGCCCGCGCCCGGAATCGGTTCCTCGGCGGCGCCGGATTTGCCCACCGCCTTGGCGAATCCGGTGGCGAGTTTGGCGCGGGTCTTGTTGTCCCCGATGCCGACCGCGCTGGTCAGCCCCAATTCCTCGATGGCGGAGCGTATTTCGCGGGCCAGCCGTTCGGGGTCGTCGGTGTCGGCGGCGAGGAAGGCCTCGTCGAAGCCGAGCACCTCCACGCGCCCGGGGAAGGTGCGCAGCACGTCCATGATCTCGTCGGAGGCCGCGGCGTAGGCGGGCAGATCCTGGGGCAGGAACACCCCTTCCGGGCAGTGCCGCAGCGCGGTGCGCAGCGGCATGCCGGCGTGCACCCCGCGCGCCCGCGCCGGGTACGAGGCGCACGAGACCACCTTGCGCGGTTCCCGCGGATCCCCGTTCCCGCCCACGATGACCGGGAGTCCGCGGAGTTCGGGATGGCGGCGAAATTCGACCGCGGCCTGGAATTGGTCGAGGTCGACGTGCAACAGCCAGCGCGCCACCCCTCCGTCATACCGCATGGTCTGTGGAAATGCCGGGATTCGGGGTTGCGGGACACGGCGGAACAGAACTAAATTCTGTATATGAAGATCCGAGATCGGTTGCTGCTGGCGGCCGAGCGGCAGTTCGCCGAGCACGGCGCTCTCGATGCGACGCTCACCCAGATCCGGGACGCGGCCGGCGCCAGCGTCGGCGCGCTCTACCACCACTTTCCCGACAAGGCCGAGCTGTACCGGCAGGTCTGGGCGCACGCGCTCACCGACTATCAGCGGTGCTTCTGGGCGGCCGTGGGCGATAGTGCGGACGCCGAGGCCGGGGTGCGCGCGGCGGTGACCGAGCACCTGCGCTGGGTCACCGAAAACCAGTACCGCGCACAGGTTCTCACCTCCGCGCGGCCGCCCGGGGTCCGGGACAGCGAGAGCAATCGCGAGTTCATGCGCAACGTCGCGCGGTGGTGGCGCACGCACGCGAACTACGGCGCGGTGCGCGAACTCGATTTCGATCTGCTGTACGCGCTGTGGCTGGGGCCCGCCCAGGTGTACGCGCGGGGGTGGCTCGGCGGCGAGATCGTCACCGCGCCGATCGACGTGGCGCCCCAGCTGGCCGACGCCGCGTGGCAGGTGCTGCGCACCGAACGAACCGACGCACAGGAAGAACGGGCATGACCACGGAACTGAATCTCGAACTGGGACAGCGGATTCTCGACGCACAGGGCTTCAGCCGGCTCATCGGCGCCGAGCTGACCGCACTGGGTGACGGCCGCGCGACCCTGGAGATCCCCGTCCGCCCGGAACTGAACCAGCAGTTCGGCTACGTGCACGGCGGGGTGCTGGCCTACGCGGCCGACAACGCGCTGACCTATGCCGCGGCCACGGTGCTCGGTTCGAACGTGCTGACCGGCGGCTTCACCATCACCTATCTGCGGCCCGCGGCGGGCGAGCGACTGCGCGCGGAGGCGAGCATCATCGGCGCCACCCGCCGCCAAGCCGTCTGCCGCTGTGAGGTTTTCGCGGACGGACCGGACGGGCCGGTACTGTGCGCGGTCGCGCAGGGCACCACCCGCGGTGTCGAGCGCGAGCTCAGCGGGAACGGCGCAGCCACTCCATCGGCGAGCGATACGCGTAGCGCGCCTTGACGACTCCGGTCTCCAGCTGACCCACCACCCGGATCAGCGGTGCGCCCGGGAACCGCGGCATGCTCACCCGATCGGTGACGGTCGCGTCCGCCCCGCGGCGCACGCCCTCGAGGTCCACCCGCCAGCCCCGGGGTACCACGATCACCACGGTGCCCGACCCGGCGTGCAGCTCGAGATCGATCTCCCGGCGGGTGCAGTGCGCCGTGGTGAAGTCGATGACGACCCGGCCCGAAGTGCAGTGGGCCACCAGCTGTTTGGGCACCGTCCACTGTTCCGGGGTGCGCTGGAAACCGGAGGTCACCCGCAACTCCATCGGGGGTTCCGCCAGCGGCGACCGCGCCGGCGCGGCATGGCCCGCCGAGCGCGTCTCGGGAAAACGGAAAGCGGAAACCCGCTGCTGCTCCGTCGTACGACTCACTGATACTCCTCCCCCGGCCTGTGAAACAAGCATCCGATCGGCTGTGCCAGGGAAGTCGAATTATGCCGTACACCAGGGGGTTTCGGACCGGCCGGACCTTAACGGTCCGGTTACGGCCCGGTCTCGCTCCGGCACCTGATGAAGATCATGATCAACGCGAAATCGTTGCGGGACTGGTCCGGGCCCGATCCGCGGATTCCGGCGCCCGGTCCCGTCGGGTCAGCGCTGCCCGAGATAGATGGTCGACGCGCCGAGCATGAAGATGTCCTCGCGCGTGGCGATGAAGGTGGGCGCGGTGGAATCCAGCAGTGCGTCGATGGTTTCGCGATCCGCCGCCGCGATGTCCGCGCCGATATGGGTGCGCAGCGCTTCGAGCCAGGCGACCACGCTGTCGCGGACCTCCTTGCTCGGGGGCGCGGGATGTTCGGTCAGCACACTGAACGAGGTGACCGTGTGCAATCCGGCGCGTTCGAGCGCGGTGCCCCAGCCGTAGGGCATGCGCACGGCGGCCGGGATCTCCGCGCGCATGCGCCCGAAGCCCGCGTCGCGCGCGGCCAGCAGGCGGTCCTGCAGACCGGGTGCGCCGATGCCGAGATCCCAAGGCAGACAACGGGTGCCGAGTCCGCCCTCGGACAGCGCCAGCCAGCCTTCCGGGTGCAACAGCCGGGCGAGCCGGTCGGTGCCCGCCTGCTGATCGGGCAGGTGGTGCACCATGCGCGAGGCCCACACCACGTCCGCCCGCGGCACCAGGTCGGCCAGCGCGTCGTCGGCGGCGTCGGCGTGCACGGTCTCGACCCGGACCCGGTCGTCCCCGGCGAGCGCGTTGTCCACGGTCGCGCGCGCGGCCTCGATGAGTTCGGGCACCGCGTCCACGATCACCAGCCGGCCGCCGCCGCGGCCCGCCAGCTCGCGGGCCAGCGCGGCGCTCTGGCCGCCGGCGCCCGCGCCGATGTCGACGATGGTCGGGAGTTCGGTGGTGACCAGGCCGATGAGCCTGCGCGCGATCAGCGCGCTGCTCTCCTCGCCCATGGCATCGTCCCGGCGCAGGTTGGCCAGTTGCAGGGTCCAATCGATGCCGTCATGGGTGTGCCCATGACCGTGACCGTGGGACCGGCCGTGCGAGTGGTCGTGGCCGGTCCCGTGTGAGTGCCCGTGCCCATGACTGTGCGTGTGTGCTCCCATGGGTTCGACGCTACTCATCGTGGTCTCAGGCGGCCGCCGGGGTGGCGTCATCGGCGAACTGGGTGCGGTACAGCTCGGCGTAGCGCCCGTCCGCGGCCAGCAGCTGGGTGTGGGTGCCGCGTTCCACGACGCTGCCGTGCTCGAGGACCACGATCTGATCGGCGTTGCGGATGGTGGACAGCCGGTGCGCGATCACCAGCGCGGTGCGGCCGGCGAGCGCCTCGGCCAGGGCCTCCTGCACGGCGGCTTCGGAGGTGGAGTCCAGCGAGGCGGTGGCCTCGTCCAGGATCACCACGCGGGGCTGCTTGAGCAGGAGCCGGGCGATGGTCAGACGCTGGCGTTCCCCGCCCGAGAGCCGGTAGCCGCGCTCGCCGACCACGGTGTCCAGGCCGTCGGGCAGCGCGGCGATGAGCTCGCCCAGCCGTGCGCGTTCGAGCGCGTCCCACAGTTCCGCCTCGGTGGCGCCGGGCCGGGCCAGCGTCAGGTTGGCCCGGATGGAGTCGTGGAACAGGTGCCCGTCCTGGGTGACCAGGCCGACGGTGTCCTGGATGGACCGGCCGGTGAGCTCGCGCACGTCCCGGCCGCCGAGGCGAACGGCGCCCGAGTCCACGTCGTAGAGCCGCGAAACCAGTTGGGCGATGGTGGATTTGCCCGCGCCGGAGGATCCGACCAGGGCGACCATCTGCCCGGGCTCGGCGCGCAGCGACACCTCGTGCAGCACCTGCTCGCCGCCGCGGGCGTCCAGCGTGGCCACGTCCTCGAGGGAGGCCAGGGACACCTTGTCCGCGGCCGGGTAGCCGAAGTTCACGCGGTCCAGTTCCACGGCGATGGGGCCGTCGGGGGCGGGCTCGGCGTCGGGGGCGTCCTTGATCAGCGGTTCCAGATCCAGGATCTCGAAGACCCGCTCGAAGCTCACCATGGCGGACATGATGTCCACGCGGGCGCTGGCCAGCGCGGTGAGCGGGGAGTACAGCCGGGTGAGCAGCAGCGAGAGTGCCACCACCGAACCGGCTTCCAGCTGTCCGCTCAGTGCGAACCAGCCGCCGAGTCCGTACACCAGGGCCAGGGCCAGGGCCGAGACCAGGGTGAGCGCGGTGATGAACACCGTCTGCAGCATCGCGGTGCGGACGCCGATGTCGCGGACCCGTCCCGCGCGCGCGGCGAACTCCTCCGATTCGCGGGTCGGCCGGCCGAAGAGTTTGACCAGCGTCGCGCCCGGCGCGGAGAAACGCTCGGTCATCTGGGTGCTCATCCGGGCGTCCAGGCCCGCGGCCTCGCGCTGGATCCCGGCGAGCTTCTCGCCCATGCGCCGCGCGGGCAGCACGAACACCGGCAGCAGGATCAGCGCCAGCAGCGTGATCTGCCAGGACAATCGGAGCATCACCACCAGGGTGAGGACCAGCATCACCACGTTGGTGACCACCCCGGACAGCGTCGAGCTGAAGGCCCGCTGCGCGCCGATGACGTCGTTGTTCAACCGGCTGACCAGGGCGCCGGTGCGGGTGCGGGTGAAGAAGGCGACGGGCATCCGCTGCACATGGTCGAACACGGCGGTCCGCAGATCGAAGATCAGCCCTTCGCCGATGCGCGCGGACAGCAGCCGGATCACCAGTCCCAGTGCCGCGTCCAGCACCGCGACCGCCGCGATGATCACCGCCAGCAGCACGACCGTGCGCGGCGCGGACCCGTTGACGATGTTGTCGACGACGCGTCCGGCCAGCACCGGCGTGGCCACGGCCAGCACCGCCGACACGACGCTGAACACCAGGAACGCCAGCAGTCGCCGGTGGTGCCCGCCCGCGAATTCGAAGATCCGCTTCGCCGTCACCATCCGCAACGGTCGTTCCTCGTTGTTGGCGTGCATCTGCCGATACAGCTGATCCCACGCCACCGATTCCATACTCATCGCCGAACTCCTCACCGTTCGGAGTCCATCGAACCCCGGACCACCGACACTAAAACCTCAACAAAGGTTCACCGCAAGCCATCTCGCGCGGCGCTTCGCCGACAGCGAACGCGGCGGCGTTCCGGGACCGCCGCCCGCGTCGGGCCTGGTCCCGGGGCTGTGAAAAAAAGTTTCGGCGGGAGCGATGAGTTCTCGGCGGGTGGTTCGTCCTAGCTGTTGAACGCGCTACCAACCCGGCGCGACGGACCAGAAGGACAAGAAGATGACCACCGCGAACCCCACCGCCGCTTTCTCCACCACCGACACCTACCGCCCCGGCAAGATCCGCAACCGGGTGCTGTGGACCCTGCAGATCGTGCTCGGCCTGTTCTTCATCATCGCTTCCGGCGGCCCCAAGCTGGTCATCCCGAACACGTTGATGGAGAACGCCCCCGAGAACCTGACCATCCCGATGGGCCTGCTCATCTTCATCGGCGTCGTCGAGGTCGCGGGCGGCATCGGCCTGATGGTCCCGAAGCTGACCGCCCTGGCCGCCGCGGGCCTCTCGGTCCTGACCGTCCTGGCCGCGGGCACCCAGGCCTTCATCGCCGGCAAGCCCGAGATGGCGATCTTCCCCCTGGTGCTGGCCGCGATCTTCGCCTGGATCGCCTACGAGCGCCGCGCCACCGTCACCGACCTGCGCACCGCCCTCGCGCGCTGACAAATCCATAGACACGACCGTTGATCGGCGGGCCCGCCCCGCCGATCAACGGTCGTCTCCCCGTTCGATCGCCCGTCGGGTTGGCGGCGATCGAACCCGCGGCCACCTGGCCCGCGCACCCGGCTCGGGTCGCGGGGCAGGTGGTTTGCCGGCTTGGTGGGGAACAGGGATTGCCTCCCCAGCGCGATTAGTTGATGCATCACTGTGTTTGTGCGGTTGCGGGGGATTGGCTCCCCAGCGCTATGGAATCCACCGGATCCCGTAGTCAGGGCATCGGCGCGGTGGTGTGGTTGTGGGGATTGCCCGCAGTTGTGTGGTTAGGCGGTCGGTGAGATTTGTGGGGTTGTAGGGATTGCCCGCAGTCGCGTGGTCAGGGGTTCGCTGCTGTCGTGTGGCCAGGGTTCGCTGCGGTTGCGCGGACCGGGGGATCGCCGTGGTCGCGTGGTCAGGAGAACGCTGCAGACGCTCGGTACGGGGCTTGCCGCGGTTGCGTGGTCAGGGGAATGCTGCGGTCGCGGGGTCGCGGGGATCGCCGGGGTCGAGGCGGAAACGGCGCGGGGAGGGTCGGGCGGGGGAGGATGCAGCCGTGGCGAACTCGGGATTCGAACTATCCGGCGGGCTCGACCGGCGGGCGCGGGCCGGGGCGATCGTGTGGGTGCTGGTCGTGCAGTACTTCGTGTTCCTGTTCGTCGTGCAGGGCGGGTGGGACACCCCGTACAGCTGGGTGCGCAACGCGATCAGTGACCTCGGGGCGGCGAACTGTGCGGCGTCGGGGGAGCGGTGGGTGTGCTCGCCGTGGCATCTCGTCGCGAATGTGTCCTGGGTGATCGCCGGCGCCTGCCTGGTGGCGGGGGCGCTCATGCTCGCGCCGACGCTGCCCCGAAACCGGCTCGGCCGCTTCGGAACCGGGCTCGCGGTCGCCACGGGTGCGGGCCTGATCGTGGTCGGGCTGAATCCCGAGGACACCTCCGCGCGGTGGCACGTCATCGGCGCGATCGTCGCGATCGGCGGCGGCATCGCGTCGCTGCTGTGCCTGTCGATCGCGATCGGCCGGACGCGCGACTGGCCGGTCATCGCGCGCTTCGGCGTGGCGATCGGGGCGGTGGCGGTGGCGGGGCTCGTCCTCATGGTGGCGGGAGTGGGCGGCCCCGGCCAGTTCGGCCTGTGGGAGCGCGTCGCCGCGTTCCCGTTCCTGGTGTGGACCATCCTGTACGGCTGCGATGTGCTGCGCGTCGCCCGCCGCCGGTCCGCCGCGGCGGCACAGTCCGGCGCGGGTGCGTGATTCGGCCCGAAGCCGGGTCCGGCCCGGTCCCGGCTACGAGCGTGTCCCTGCTTCGTGCCGTTGACGCGTTTCCGCCGGCCCTTTCGAACACCGCCCCGTGCGCGCTTTCGATTGCACGGAGGCCGCGGGGATCGCCCGGCACTCGGCTCAGCCCCGCTCCGCTCGGCTCATCCGTTCATCGATGTAGGCGATGAGCCGGATTTCCCCGCGCAGCACGTGTTCTCGTTCATCGGGAGGCAGCCCGGCGAGCAGGTCCACCAGTTCCTCCCCGCGCGGTACGTACACCAGCGCACTGGTGTACACACGACAGCCACCGCACCAGAAGAAGCCGATGCAGCGTTCGAAGGATGTGGATTCAGGCGGGTAATAGCGATATCGGTACGTGCGGACCGCCGAGCCGCAGGCGTCGCATGTCCAGCGATCGTCGTGCCGCGATGCGAACGACTGCACCTTGATCCAGCGCCAGCGGCGATTCTCTGGCCGTGCTCTTCAATCGGTCATAACGGCATGGTCGCACCCGGCCCGCCGCGCCCGCCATGCCTTTTCGGCCGGATCACCCGGAAGGGCGACGGGTTCGGACCTGCGATCCGCGCCCGGGCACGGGCTCTAGGCTGGCGTGATGAGTGAATCGTTCGTGCGCGAGCTGCGGGGGCGGCTGGCCGGGGAGGTCGACGGGTCGGTGCGGCGGCGGGTCGAGTACTCGTCGGACGCGTCGAACTATCGGGTCCTGCCGGCGGCGGTGGTGTTTCCGCGGACGGACGAGGACGTGGCCGTCGCGCTGGAATTCGCGCGGGGCGAGGGGGTCGGCGTCACCGCGCGGGGTGCGGGGACATCGGTGGCGGGCAACGCGATCGGGCCCGGGCTGGTGGTGGATTTCAGCAGGCATATGAACGCGGTGCTCGAGGTGGACGTCGAGCAGGGGCAGGCCCGGGTGCAGCCGGGGGTGGTGCTCGAGACGTTGCAGCGGCGGGTCGCGCCGCACGGACTGCGGTTCGGGCCGGATCCGTCGACGCAGAACCGGTGCACGCTCGGCGGGATGATCGGCAACAACGCCTGCGGGCCGCGGGCGGTGGCCTGGGGGCGGACCTCCGACACCGTGCGGGAGCTGCGCGTTCTCGACGGGCGCGGGGCGGTGCGGCGGCTGGCGAACGACCCGGCGGCGGTGCCGGGACTGGCCGAGTTCACCCGGGCCAACCTCGCCGTCATCCGTACCGAGCTCGGCCGCTTCGAGCGGCAGGCCTCGGGCTATTCGCTCGAACATCTGCTGCCCGAACGGAATTCGGCCGTCGCCAAGGCGTTCGTCGGGACCGAGGGGACCTGCGGGCTGCTGCTCGAGGCGACCGTCGCGCTGGTGCCGGCGCCCCGCGCCACCGCGCTCGTGGTGCTGGGCTACGCCGACATGCCCGCGGCCGCCGACGATATTGCCGCCGTCATGGCCGCAGCGCCCATCGCGGTGGAGGGCATGGACGCGCGGCTGGTCGACCTGGTGCGCGTGCATCGCGGCCGCGTGCCGGAACTGCCGCGCGGCGCGGGCTGGCTCCTGGTGGAACTGGCCGCCGACTCCGCCGCCCAGGCACGCGCGGCGGCCGAGACGCTCGGGAAGACCGCGAACGCGGTCGACGCGCGGGTGGTGCTGGACCCGCGAGAGGCCAAGGCGCTGTGGGGCATTCGCGCCGACGGCGCGGGACTGGCCGGGCGCACGCCCGACGGCGCGCCCGCCTGGCCGGGCTGGGAGGACGCGGCGGTGCCGCCCGAGCGCCTCGGCGCGTACCTGCGTGAATTCGCCGAACTCACGCGCGCGCACGGCCTCGACGGCCTGCTCTACGGCCATTTCGGCGACGGCTGCATCCACGTCCGCCTCGACCTGCCGATAGCCGATGCGCCACAGCGGTTTCGAGCGTTCCTCGAAGACGCCGCGCAGCAGGTGGTGCGCTTCGGCGGCTCGCTGTCGGGTGAACACGGCGACGGCCGCGCCCGTTCGGAACTGTTGCGCCACATGTATTCTCCCGCGGCCCTGGACGCGTTCGCGGGCTTCAAGGCCCTGTTCGACCCGGACGACGTCCTCAACCCCGGCGTCCTGGTCCGCCCCCGCCCGGTGGACGCCGACCTGCGCCTGGCGGGCCTGCGCCCGCTCCCCGCCGCGGGCGGCTTCGCGTTCCCGGTCGACGGCGACCTGGCCACCGCCGTGCACCGCTGCGTCGGCCTGGGCAAATGCCGCGCCGACAGCAGCGCGTCCGGCGGTTTCATGTGCCCGTCCTACCTGGCCACCGCCGACGAGAAGGACAGCACCCGCGCCCGCGCCCGCGTCCTGCAGGAGGTGGTCCGCGGCGACCTCGACTGGCGCTCGGACGCGGTCGCCGAATCCCTGGACCTGTGCCTGTCCTGTAAGGCCTGCCATTCCGACTGTCCCGCCGGAATCGATATGGCCACCTACAAATCCGAGACCCTGCACCGCCGCTACCACCGCCGTCCCCGCCCCCTGGACCACTACTCCCTGGGCCGCCTCCCCCAATGGCTGACCGCCGCAACCCGTTTCCCCCGCCTGGTGAACGCGGTAACCACCCGCGCGATCCTGCGCAGGCCCGCCGCCCGCGCCGCCGGCCTGGACCCCCGCCGCCCCTTTCCCGCCCTGTCCCCGAATCCGTTCCGGCGGGAGTGGCGTGCGCGCGGCCGTTCGCAACCGGCGGTGAACCCCAGGGCCGGGTACGCCCCCGCGCCGGCACTCCCCCCGGAACCCGGTCCGGCTGTGCACCCCGAATCCGTCCCGATCGCACCTGCCCGGGGGAAGTCCCCCGCCGCCGACGACGCGTTCGCGAGCGACCCCATTCCCACCGCTGCCGGAACCGAGCCCGCTGCCACAGAGCCGAATCCGATGCCCGCGCCCGCGACACCGGCCACCGGTACCGATGCCGCGCCGACAGGTATTGGCGCGGCGCTGTCGGGTGGTGACCGGACGCCCGCGGGGCGTGGCGCTGCGCCGGGCGGTCGTGGAGGGGCGCCGGCCGGTGTCGGGAACGCGCCCGTCCTGCTGTGGGCGGACACCTTCAGCGACGCATTCGACCCCGAAATACTCTGGGCGGCTGCCGAATTGATCGAGACCCTCGGCATCGAAGTCCGAGTGCCCGAGCGCCGCCTGTGCTGCGGCCTGACCTGGATCAGCACCGGCCAGTTGGACGGCGCGCGCAAACGGCTCCGGGCCACGGTGGACGCGTTGCACGAGCACGTGCGCGCCGGGGGAGTGGTGGTCGGGCTGGAGCCGTCCTGCACCGCGACCCTGCGCGAGGACCTGCCGCGTCTGCTGGCCGACGACGAGCGCGCCCATGCCGTGGCGGGGGCGGTACGCACCCTCGCGGAGTTCCTCGAAGCCCAACCGGGCTGGCAGCCGCCGGATCGCAGCGACCGTAGCGTCGTGGTCCAGCCGCACTGCCACGAACACGCGGTGTCGGGCTTCGCCGCCGAGCGCCGCATCCTGGAACGCACCGGCGCGCGGGTGCGCGAGATCGCGGGCTGCTGCGGCCTGGCCGGAAACTTCGGCATGCAGCGCGGCCACTACGAGGTGTCGGTGGCGGTCGCCGAGAACGGCCTGCTGCCGGCCCTGCGGGAGGCGGACGCGGGCACCGTCCTGATCGCCGACGGCTTCAGCTGCCGCACCCAGGCCGATCACCTGGCGGGTCGCCCGGCGCAGCACCTGGCGCAGTTCCTGCTGGATCCATGACGGGTGCCGGATGATCGAACGGCTCAGCAGCGCGCCGGCAGCTGTCTGCATCCGCGGCGGCGGCCCGACTGTCCGCGCGGCGGTGGCCGGCTGCGGGACGACCGTGCCCATCCGGCACCGCCCGGCCGTGGCCGCGGTCACTGGCGCAGAATGTCCCGGTGACCTCCGCTCCGATTGCCCGCGACGCCGCGCGCACGGTGCCCGCCGAGAGCACCCGCACGGTGCCGTCCGAATCCGCCCGAACGGTGCGGTCCGAGCGCCCGATCGACCTCGCCGCCACCGTCGCCCCACTGCGGCGCGGGTTCGGGGACCCGACCCATCGGGAGACCTCGGACGGCGCGCACTGGCACGCGTCCCGCATGCCGAGCGGCCCGGTCACCTACCGGCTGCGCCAGGCCGACCGCTGCGCCGTCGACGCGCGAGCCTGGGGACCCGGCGCGCAGGAGTTCCTGGAACGGCTGCCCGCCATGCTCTGCCTGGACGAGGACCTCACCGATTTCACGCCCGAGCACCCGAAGGTCGCCGAGGCGCACCGCCGCAACCCGGGCCTGCGCATGCTGCGCACCGGCCTGGTGTTCGAGGCCCTGGTCCCCGCGGTGCTGGAACAGAAGGTGCACACCAAGACCGCGCACGCGTCGTGGCGGCACCTGGTGTGGCGGCACGGTGCCCCCGCCCCGGGTCCGGCCCCCGAGGGCCTGCGCCTGATGCCCGACGCCGACACCTGGCGGCACATCCCGTCCTGGGACTACCACCGCGCGAACGTCGGCCCGCAACGCTCGAAAACCATTGTGCTGGCGGCCCGTATCGCCGCCAAGCTCGAGCAAGCCGCGACCCTGGACCACGCCGACGCCGCGAAACGCCTGTGCACGGTCCCCGGTATCGGCGTCTGGACGGCCGCCGAGATCGCCCAGCGCGCCTTCGGCGACCCGGATGCCCTGTCGGTGGGCGATTTCCACCTGGCCGCCATCGTCGGCTGGACGCTGCTGGGCAGGCCGATCGACGACGCCGAGATGGTCGACTACCTGGAACCCCTACGCCCGCACCGCTATCGGGCTGTCCGCCTGCTCGGCCTCGCGGGTTTCGCGCGCAAACCGAAGTTCGGCCCCCGCACCCCGTACACCGACCACAGCCGCATCTAGCGCCTCCCCGGGCGGACAGGCACGCACCCCCCGGCATCCCGCCCGACCCTCCGCAATCGAGGCAAGATCCCTTGCGCCGCCCAGTCACGATCTCTGCGGACACCCGGCATGCCCGAAGAGCGCCGGGGTGACGAGGAACCACGGGGCGATGGCGAACCACCGCCGTCAGCGGTCGATCGCCCGAATGTGCGGGCGCGCCGCGGTGTTCCGGGCCGCCGGCGACTCCCCTCGGGCCGCCGGGTCGCTGCCGGCTTCGCCCGGGCCGGCGGGCCGCCGCGCAATTCACCCCCGCACGGCATCGGTGGCCGCGGCCTGTGCCCGCTCCAGCGCGAGCGGCACCGGCACCCGCCCGAGGAACATCTCGGCGAGTATCGGATCCATCGCCTCGAGCGCCGCCGGGAACCCGGGCCCGCCCCCGGCGCCGGTCTGCCCGTCCCGCAGCACGTCGAAGAACGGGGAGACGTCCACCCCGCGCCCCGCCCAATAGTCGCGGTACACCCGCTGTTCGGACACGACCGCCGGAATGGTGTTCCCGTCCAGCCCCAGGTACCGGTTCCCCGCCGCGCTCCCCAGCCACGCCAGCACCCGCCGCACCTGCTCGGGGTGCCGGGTCGCGGCGTTGCCCGCCACCCCGACCGCGTTGTTCGCGCTGATCCGCCCGGCCGGACCCCGGGGAATCAGCGCCAGGCCCACTCGAATCCCGCGTCCCGGTCGATCGTCGCGAGGTTGAACGACCCGGACTGGAACAGTGCCAGCTTCCCCTGGAGGAAGGCGTTCTTGACGAAGTCCCCGCCGGTGTTGGTGTCGGCCGCCGACGGCGACAACCCGTCGGCAACCAGCCGGACCAGGTACTCGAAGGCGACGCGCCCGGCGTCATCGGCGAAGACGAACTGGCCCGCCGGATTCTGCAGCGCCCCACCGGCGGATCCGAGGTACGGCAGCTCGATCGACTGAAAGTCCTCGGCCGCGTTGTACGGCCACGTCCCCGCCCCGGCCAGCCTGCGCAGCACCGGCCGGAAGGTGTCCGCCCCACCGTCCGGACTCCAGCGCAGGTCGCCCAGCTCCCGGGGATCCACTCCGGCCGCGGCCAGCAGCGCACGGTTGTAGTACACCGCGCTCCCGCCGTCCACGAATTGCGGTACCGCCCAGAGCTTCCCGTCGCGCGTGAACTGGCCGACCGCGAACCGGTCCCAGCCCGCGTCCGGTCCTCCGAGATCCAGCAGTCGCCCGGCATCGGCGTAGTCCTCGTACATGCCGGTCCAGAAGAGATCGTCGGCTATCCCGCCCGCGACATCGAGCCGCAGTTTGCGCGCGTAGAAAGCCCACGGCACCAGCGTGATTCGCACCTCGATGTCGGGGTTGGCGCGCTCGAACTCGTCCAGGGACGCCCGGTAGGCCGCCACGAAGCTCTGATCCCACACCCGCAGCCGCAGCACGGTGCGTCCCGAACTAGCCGCGTCGCGCCCCAGCCACAGCGCCGCCCCGACGATCAGCGCGATCGCCAGTGCGATCCCGAGCACCGCCCGCGTGGAGTCCTTCACTTCAACCCCGTCCACGCGATGGAACGCAGCACCTGCCGCTGGAACACCAGGAACAACAGCACCAGCGGCGCGATGGCCAGGGTCGTCGCGGCCATGACCAGCGGCCACTGCGCGTTGTACCGCGTCTGCATGTTCGCGGTCGCCACCGTCAGCACGTGCCACTTCGGCCCGCCGACCGCGACCAGCGGCCACATGAAATTGTTCCACTGCGCGACCACGGTGATGAGCGTCAGCGTCGCCAGGATCGGCCGGCTCATGGGCACGACGATGCTCACCAGGATGTCGAGCGTGTTCGCGCCGTCCATGCGCGCGGCGTCGATGATCTCGGCCGGGATGGCGAGAAAGTACTGGCGCAGCAGGAATATGGCGTACGGCGAGCCGAAGACGAAGGGCAGCACCAGCGCCCAGAAGGTGTTGAGCCAGCCCAGCCGTGCGAACAGCAGATACAGCGGGATCAGGGTCACCGCGGCGGGCACCATCATGGTCCCCAGGTACACCCAGAACAGCACGTCCCGCCCGGGAAAGCTGGTCCGCGCGAAGGCGTAGGCCGCCATGATCGAGACGATCAGCTGCCCGCAGGTGATGCAGACGGTCATCAGCGCGGTCACCAGCACCGCCCGCCCCAGGCCCTGGTCCAGAACGGTCGCGAAGTTCTCGAACGTCACCGGATGCGGTGGGGCGAGCGCGGATTCGCCGGCGAACTGTTCGCTGGTCTTCACCGCCGTCATGGCGCTGAGCACCAGCGGCGCGACCGTGAGCAGCGCACCGGCCACCAGGACCGCGTACGCCGCCGCGCTCCGGGCCGCCGCGCGCGGTCCCGTCCCCGTCGGCTCAGTACTCATACTCGGTCCGATCCCGGAAGTACCGCTGCTGCGCGAGGGTGATGAGCAGGACGACCGCGAACACCACCATCGCCATGACCGCCGCGCGCCCGGGCCGCGCCGCGTCGAACGCCTCCGAATACATGCGCATGGCAACGACATCCGTGCGGTGGTCCGGCCCGCCCCGGGTCAGCGCGTACACCGCGTCGAAGGTCTGGAAGACGCTCAGCACCCCGGTGGCGAGCACGAAGAACATGGTCGGGCGCAGCAGCGGCAGCACCAGCCAGCGGGTGCGCCGCCAGCCCGTCGCGCCGTCCAGCGCCCCGGCGTCCAGGAGCTCGCCGGGGATGGCGCGCAGACCGGCGAAGAAGAACAGCGCCACGTAGCCCAGGTTCATCCACACGATGACCAGCGCCACCGCGGGCAGCGCCAGCGCCGGTTCGCTGAGCCATTCGACGCGCCGGCCCAGGACGGCGTTCAGCGCGCCGCCGGTGGGCGCGAACACCCACTGCCACAGCACGCCGACCGCGACCGGCGCGCACATCCAGGGCAGCGCGTACACGACCCGCAGGGCGGCGCCGCCGCGGGCGCGCCGGGTGAGCAGGGCCGCGACCGTGAACCCGAGGACGGTCTGCGCGGGCACCACGAGCGCCGTGAGCGCGAGCGTCACCAGCAGTGAATGCCCGAACTGCCGATCGGTGAGCACCGCGCGCCAGTTGTCGACGCCGCTGAATTCGATGGGGCCCAGCAGGTTCCAGCTGTGCAGACTCAGCCACAGCACGATCACGATGGGCAGCAACAGAAAACAGCCGATGCCGAGCAGACTCGGCAGCAGCAGAGCATAACTGGTGGCAATACGCCGAACCGACCGGTTCATGGGGTTGCACGCTACCGAACTACCCGCGCGATGCCGCATTCGAAGCAATAGTTCGATGTGAACCTTGCATTTCGAACAACGCAATGTCGCGACCGCACCGCAAACCGCGCGGTACGGACAAATAGGTCGATTGCCCTCCGGATGTCGAGCCGAACCGATTCGTGGAATCGCGGATACCGCGGCGGAACAATTCCGGTCGGTTCGGAAATCGAGCGGGGGATACGGTCCGGTTCATCCGCCGTCTGTGGAGCGGATGAACCGGACCGTGCTGCTGCCGGCGGGACTGCCAGCACCGCCGCGCCCGGAGGTTTAGGCGCGCCGGCGATCGAAAGGCGTTGCGGCAGCGGTCTGTACGGCCAGGGGCCTTCCCCGGACGACCCTGGTCGCGGCGGCGCCGGTACGCCGATCGAGCAGCCACCACAGCAGGCGGTGCACGATGCGTTCGTACCGGTCGGGACCGCCCGTCACGGCAGTGCGCGCTCGTCGAGCACGCATCGTCCCTCCTCCACCAGCGTCGCCCGGGCTCGCCGGCGGACCTGGCAGGTCTCGACGGTGCAATCCAGATGCAGTTGCATCGCCGAATGGGCTTCTTCGACGCTCATGAGACCCGGATCCCTGCGACACCGCAGCAACCCGGCGACATGCATATTGAGGGCGGTCAGTTGCATGTCCCGACCTCCGCTTCGAAAGGGTGAGAAGGGGTGACGACTTCGGCCATGACTCCTCGTTCCAGCAAGGGATTCCTGAAGTGCCCGGAGGACTCAGGAAAGGAAAGGGGCCTAGCAACACCTCTCCGGGCACATATCCAGCACACCACGAGCAGACGCCCGGCGGGCGAGTTTCGAAAAGGAGAACGCAAAATTGCGCGAATTCCCAGCAGCGAATCCGTTCGGGGGAGGAGGATTCCCCATAGTGGACGAAGCTCCCACGCGCAGCCGCTGAGCGGCCCGGCCGAGCGCCGCGCAGCGAGCCCGGGCGGGAGCCGGTGTACCGCAACACCATCCCCGCGGGAAAGCGGGCGCTCACCGGCGCCGGCCATCCCGCTCGCGATCGAGACGGAGCGCGCCCGTGTCCGATAGTCCCGCGTCATCCACCCTGCCCCGCCGTCAGCTGGGGCGCTATCTACGGGATTGGCGCAGCCAGGCCGGCCTCACCATCGCCGAGGCCGCCCGGCTCATGGAGTGGGGCGCCAGCACCCTGCAGCGGCTGGAGAAGGGCAACGCGGATCGCATCCGCACCATCGACATCCACGAGCTGTGCCGCATCTACGGGATCCCGGCCGAAATCGCCGACGGGCTCAAGGGTTTGGCGCAGCAGGCCGCGGTCAAGAGCTGGTGGCACTCCTACGGCGATCTCATCCCGGAGAACTTCGACGTCTACGTCGGGCTCGAGGCATCCGCGCAGCAGTTGTCCTGCTACCAATCGGAATTGGTGCCCGGGTTGCTCCAGACCGCCGACTATGCAAGGGCCCTGAACGGTCTGGGCTACCCGGAAGAGGGTGCGGCCGAAGTGGATCGGCGCGTTCAGCTGCGCATGCAGCGCCAGGCGATGATCACCCGCCGCATGCACCCGGCGACGGTCGCCATGGTGTTGCACGAATCGGTCTTGCGCCGCACAGTGGGAGGTGCGAAGGTGATGGCGGCACAGCTGCGGCACTTGGCGGAACTGAGTACCCGGCCCAATGTCGATTTGCGCATTCTGCCCTTCACCGCCGGTGTCCCCCTGGGGCTTTCGACCGGTCCGTTCGTGATCCTGGAGTTCGGATCCGACAGCAAAGGGCAGCCGGTGGAACCGCCCGTGGTCTACGTCGAGGGTTTCACCGGCGATCTCTATCTCGAAAGACACGGCGACGTGGCGCGTTATCGCCGGGCCCGCGATCATCTCGCGGACTGCGCCCTCGACGCCCAGGACAGCAGGTACCTGCTGCGGCAGGTGGTCAAGGACTACTCATGAAGGACCGAGCGTGGGAAGAGCGAGCGTGGGAAGAGGATGCACGATGAGCATGGAGCTGGCCGGGGCGCGCTGGTTCAAGAGCAGTCGCAGCGGGGCGGGCAAGGAGTGCGTGGAGGTGGCATTCCTGGCCGCGGCGCGAGTGGGGGTGCGCGACAGCAAGAATCCCGGCGGGCCCGCGCTGGTATTCGCCGGCGGCGAATGGGCGGCGTTCACCGCGGCGGTGGAACGCGGCGCATTCGAGGTCTGATCGCAGATCACGACTCGGCGACCGTTGTGCAACGAAAACATGTTTGCCGCTGCTAAGCATGGGTAACCCATAAACCGTGGACCGTGGATTGAGAAGTTATCGTCCCCGGTATCGGAAAATGGGTCCTGACGACTGGGTCGAACGGCTGATCGTAGGGATGCTCTTCGCGGTATCGGCGATGGGCATATACGTACTCACCGGAGCATTGATGCCCGCGCTCGCCGTGGGCGTATTGGTCGGCGCGGTGGCGCTCGGGGTCGTCGCGATGCTCTGACGGAGCGCTCGAGTTCGACGCGGGCGATGGGCCGCAACTATCGGCTCCGGAAACGCACGAGGGTGGCACTCGATTCGAGTGCCACCCTCCGCCGTATCCGGGAACGGTATCCGCCCTACCTGCGGAAGAGCTTGTTCCCCAGCCAGACCAGCGGATCGTAGCGGTTGTCCACCACCCGCTCCTTGAGCGGAATCAGCGCGTTGTCGGTGATCTGGATGTGCTCGGGGCACACGTCGGTGCAGCACTTGGTGATATTGCACAGCCCGAGCCCGGCGTCGTCCTGCGCGAGGTCGCGGCGGTCACCGACGTCGAGCGGATGCATTTCCAGTTCCGCGATCCGCATGAGATAGCGCGGCCCGGAGAAGGCTTCCTTGTTCTCCTCGTGATCGCGGACCACGTGGCAGGTGTTCTGGCACAGGAAGCATTCGATGCATTTGCGGAACTCCTGCGACCGCTCCACATCGCGCTGCTGCATGCGGTAGTCGCCGGACTTGAGGTCCACCGGCGGCGTGAACGACGGAATCTCGCGCGCCTTGCGGTAATTGAACGAGACGTCGGTGACCAGGTCGCGAATCACCGGGAAGGTGCGCATGGGCGTCACCGTCACCGTCTCTTCCTGGGTGAAGGTCGACATGCGGCACATGCACAGCAGCTTGGGCCGGCCGTTCACCTCCGCCGAACAGGAACCGCACTTGCCCGCTTTGCAATTCCAGCGCACGGCCAGATCGGGTGCCTGGGTGGCCTGCAGGCGATGGATGACATCGAGCACCACCTCGCCCTCGTTCACCTCGACGGTGTAGTCCCGCAGCTCACCGCCGTCGAGATCACCGCGCCAGACCTTGAATTTCGCGTCGTAACCCATGGCTATTCCGCCTTTCCGGCGCCGTCTCGCACGGGTGCGAGTTCGGCTGGGCTGTAGTACTTTTCGAGCTCCGTGGCATCGAACAGCTGCAGCAGGTCGGTGCGCATGGGTTCCTGATCCTCGGCGGTCACCGTCACCGACGGGACCGAGAAGCCGATCTCGTCCTGATCGAGGCGGCAGACCAGCAGTTTGTTCCGCCAGGACGCGTCCATTCCGGGGAAGTCGTCCCGGGTGTGCCCGCCCCGGCTCTCGGTGCGCAGCAGGGCGGCCTGGGCCACGCATTCGCTGATCAGCAGCATGTTGCGCAGATCCAGCGCCAGGTGCCAGCCGGGATTGAACTGCCGGTGCCCCTCGATGGTCACCCCGTCGTAGCGGTCCCGCAGTTCGGACAGCTTCTCGATGGCGGCCCGCAGCTCGTGTTCCTTGCGGATGATGCCGACCAGATCGTTCATGGTCTGCTGCAGATCCAGGTGCATGGTGTACGGGTTCTCGCCGGTGCCCTCGGACGGCGAATCGAACGGCGCGACAGCCGATTTGGCCGCGGCCGCGATGTCGTCGTCGGTGATCTCGGGCCGTCCGGCGAGCTGCTCGACGTAGGTGGCCGCGCCCAGACCGGCGCGCCGGCCGAAGACCAGCAGATCCGAGAGCGAGTTGCCGCCGAGCCGGTTGGAGCCGTGCATGCCGCCGGAACACTCACCGGCGGCGAACAGTCCGGGCACCGTGGCCGCGCCGGTGTCGGGGTTCACCTCGATGCCGCCCATGACGTAGTGGCACGTCGGGCCGACCTCCATGGGCTCCTTCGTGATGTCCACGTCGGCGAGCTCTTTGAACTGGTGGTGCATGGACGGCAGCCGTCTGACGATCTCGGCCGCGGGCATGCGCGAGGCGATGTCGAGGTACACGCCGCCGTTCTTGGTGCCGCGCCCCGCCTTCACCTCTTCATTGATGGCGCGGGCCACCTCGTCGCGGGGCAGCAGATCGGGGGTGCGGCGTGCGGAGTCGTTGTCCTTCAGCCACTGATCGGCCTCCTCCTCCGATTCGGCGTACTGCCCCTTGAACACCGCGGGGATGTAGTCGAACATGAACCGCTTGCCCTCGGTGTTCTTCAGGACGCCGCCGTCACCGCGCACGCCCTCGGTCACCAGGATGCCGCGCACGCTGGGCGGCCAGACCATACCGGTCGGATGGAACTGCAGGAACTCCATGTTGATCAGGGTCGCCCCGGCGCGCAGGGCCAGCGCGTGGCCGTCGCCGGTGTACTCCCAGGAGTTCGAGGTGGTCTTGTAGGACTTGCCGATGCCGCCGGTGGCCAGGACCACCGCGGGCGTCTCGAAGAGGATGAAGCGGCCCGACTCGCGCCAGTACCCGAAGGCCCCGGAGATCTTGTCGCCGTCCTTGAGCAGCTCGGTGATGGTGCATTCGGCGAAGACCTTGATGCGGGACTCGTAGTCGCCGGTCTGCGCGAAGTCCTCCTGCTGCAGCGAGACGATCTTCTGCTGCATGGTGCGGATGATCTCGAGGCCGGTGCGGTCGCCGACGTGCGCCAGGCGCGGGTAGGTGTGCCCGCCGAAATTGCGCTGGCTGATCCGCCCGTCCTTGGTCCGGTCGAACAGCGCCCCATAGGTTTCCAGCTCCCAGACCCGGTCCGGGGCCTCCTGCGCGTGCAGTTCGGCCATGCGCCAGTTGTTCAGGAACTTGCCACCGCGCATGGTGTCCTTGAAGTGGGTCTGCCAGCTGTCCTTCTCGTTGGCGTTGCCCATGGCGGCCGCGCAGCCGCCCTCGGCCATGACGGTGTGCGCCTTGCCGAACAGTGATTTGCACACCACCGCGACCGAGAGCCCGTGTTCACGGGCTTCGATGACCGCGCGCAGTCCGGCGCCCCCGGCGCCGATCACGACGACGTCGTACTTGTGCCGTTCGACTTCAGGCATAGGACCGAATACTCCTGGGAGACATGTGAATTAGGAATCAGCCGATGAATCGGAGATCTTTGATCGTTTCGCTCGCGACCAACATGACGTAGAAGTCGGTGAGCACCAGGGTGCCGAGCGTGGTCCAGGCCAGCTGCATGTGGCGGGTGTTGAGCTTGGACACCTGGGTCCAGTACCAGTAGCGCACCGGATGCTTGGAGAAGTGCTTGAGCCGCCCGCCCGCGATGTGCCGGCAGGAGTGGCAGGACACGGTGTAGGCCCACAGCAGGATCACGTTGCCCAGCAGCACGATGTTGCCCAGGCCGAACCCGAAGCCGCCGTCCTTACCGTGGAAGGCCGCGAGCGCGTCGTAGGTGTTGATCAGCGAGACGATGATCGCCACGTAGAAGAAGTAGCGGTGCGCGTTCTGGATGATCAGCGGAAGCTTGGTCTCCCCGGTGTATTTCGCGTGCGGCTCGGCGACCGCGCAGGCGGGCGGGGAGAGCCACACCGACCGGTAGTAGGCCTTGCGGTAGTAGTAGCAGGTGAGCCGGAAGCCGAGCAGGAACGGCAGCACCAGAAAGCCCAGCGGAATCCACATGGGCAGCTCGCCCAGCGGGGTTCCGAAGTGCGCGGAGCCCTCGACGCACGAGGTGCTCACGCAGGGTGAGTAGAACGGCGTCAGGTAGTGGTAGTCCGCGACCCAGTAGGCCGAGCGCACGAAGGCGCGCACGGTCGCGTAGATGATGAAGGCGGACAACCCGAGCACGGTGAGCAGTGGCGGGACCCACCACCGATCGGTACGCAGCGTGCGCGCGGCAATCGCGGCGCGACTCCTGCTGAATACCCCGGTTGCGTTCGATTCGGGAGCCTTGATCGGTGCGGCGCTCACTGCTGGATGCCTCGCTGCTCTATCCCGTGGAACGTCATCGTTACCTCCGGCATCGAATGTGATGGTGAGCACCCTACGACAGGGCGGCTATCACTCGAGCTGGGTACGGCGAATTCGTGATCGAGTGATTTGCAACACAATCCGGCGTTCGCACTGCCGGTCGTTCGGTTGGTGAACGAACGGCTATCTCGCGAAGAACGCGGTACCCCAGTGAGTTTCGCGAATAAGACGAAACGCCCATCGAAATCCCGTGCGAACAGCGCAATCTTCCGTTCCCACTCCGTCACACCCCAGCAACAAGGGTGTGGTGACCTTTTCCCTGAAGCTGGAAACCCCTCGGCGATCGGATTGCGAGGGGGTAGTTGGAAGGGAACCGGCGATGAGGCGAGCCGCGATCGTAATGCCCATGCGCACCCCCGTCGGGCTACCGGGCGGGGCGCTATCGGGCGTCGCGCCGCGGCGCTTGATTTCGACCGTGCTCAGCGCTGTGGTAGGGCGGTCGGGCATCGATCCGCACCGCATCGAGCAGCTCGTCACGGCGACGCCGGACGCCGCCGCGGTGCGCGGCGCGATACCGCTGGCCGGATTGCCCTGCACCCTGGACGAATTCGCGGTCGGCGCGGGCACCGGCGGCGGTCTGCGCGCGCTGATCACCGCCGCCATGATGGTGCAGACGGGGTCGGCCGACGTGGTGCTCGCCCTCGGCGCCGAATATCCCGGCGCGCCACCGCGATCCGGCTCCGCTCCCGCGCAACCGCCCGCGCCGCAACGCCCCGCGCCCGGTCCGCGCGGGAACGGCCCCGGCGGTTTCGATCTCTCCATCGCCGACGGATTGCGCGGCAACCAGCGCCCGGACACCCGCGGCGGGCCGGGCTACGTGCTGCGCGGCGGCCCGCCCGGGCCCGATACCGGTGAGCAGCTGGCGGTCTGGGCCAGGGCCGACGCCGCGCACGGCGGCCGGGAATCCAAACAGGTCGAACTGCTGGCCCAGCACTACGGCATCGGCCGCGCCGAGGCCGACGACTTCGCCGCGGCCAGTCACCGCCGCGCGGCGCGGGCGCGACGCCAGGGCATCTTCGGCGCGGAGATCGCGCCGGTCGTGGTGAACGCGGTCCCCGACGACGTGAATTCCGGTGTGGTGCAACTCGTCGACCGGGACGAGGGCCTGCGCGACGACGTCTCGCACCGCGCGTTCGCGGCGCTGGAGCCGTTCGTGCCCGGCGGGGTGCGCACGGTCGGCAATTGCAGCGCCCGCACGCTGGCCGCCGCGGGCTGCCTGGTGGTGGCCGAGGACCGGCTGGACGAATTGGGTCTGCAGGCGCTGGGCTACGTGGCCGGCTGGGTCGCGGCCACCGGCGAACCGGAGGCCGTGCTGCCGGTGGCCGGGGTGGCGATGGACCGGGTGCTCGCGCGGGCGGGCCTGACCGCCAACGATCTGGACCTGGCCGAGATCGACGAGACCAGCGCGGTGGAGATCCTGGCGCTGACCCGGATCTGGGAGCGCGAGAACAACGGCTTCGATCCCGTGGAACAGCTGAACGTGCACGGCGCGGCCATCGCGCTCGGTGATCCGGGCAACGCCGGCGGCCTGCGCATGGTCACGACGCTGCTGCACGAATTGGACCGCCGCGACGGCGGTTTCGGCCTGGTCGCCACGCCCACCGGACCGGGCCGGGCGCTGGCCGCGCTC
>NZ_JBEXUS010000067.1:0-44522 GCF_040614455.1 Nocardia sp. NPDC005978 | reverse complement strand
GACGCGCCCACCGGCCCCGGCCGCACGGCGGACGGGCACGCGGTCCCGCTGCTGGCCAACGTGGGCGGTGCCGCCGATGCCCGGCTCGCGGTGGAACTCGGCGCGGAGGGCGTCGGGCTCTTCCGCACCGAATTCCTGTTCCTGGGCGCGCACACGGCCCCGACGGTGGCCGAGCAGACCGCCAAATACGCCGAGGTGTTCGCCGCGCTGGGGGAGCGGCCCATCACCGTGCGCACCCTGGACGCGGGCTCGGACAAGCCGTTGCCGTTCCTCGGCCTGCCGGACGAGGAGAATCCCGCGCTCGGAATACGTGGATTGCGGTTGAGCAGTGTCGATGAGGGGACACTGCTCGATCAGCTCACCGCGATCGAGGCCGCCCGCCGGGACACCGGCGCGGCGGTCAAGGTCATGGCGCCCATGGTCGCCACGGTGGAGGAGGCGAACTACTTCGTCACCCGCGCCCGGGCGGCCGGGCTCGCCTCGGCCGGGGTCATGATCGAGATCCCCGCCGCCGCACTGCGTTCGGAACACGTGGGCGCGGAAGTGGACTTCTTCTCCATCGGCACCAACGACCTGTCGCAGTATCTGTTCGGCGCGGACCGCATGTCCTCCGCGCTGGCCGCGCTGCACAACCCGTGGCAGCCCGCGCTGGCCGCGACCATCGCCGCGGTGGTCGCGGGCGCGAACAAGAACGACGTCAAGGTCGGGGTGTGCGGCGAATCCGCCTCCAATCCCGAGTTCGCCTGCGTGCTCGTCGGTTTGGGGGTCGAGACGCTGTCCATGGCGCCGCGCTCGCTGGCCGGCGTGCGGGCCGCGCTGGCCGAGGTGACGCTGGATCAGTGCCGGGCCGCCGCGTCCGCGGTCGTGGCCGCAAGGACCGCCGAGGATGCGGCGAACGCGGCCCGCGCAGCCCTGGGGCGAGGTCGGTGAGGACGACCCTGCGCGGCCGGATCCTCACCCTCACCGAAGCGGGCGACATCCCGGACGGGGTGGTGTCCTTCGACGGACCGGACTTGGAGTTCGTGGGACCGGCCGGGGATTTCCCGGGCGCACTGCCGTCGCCGACCGAGCTGCCGCCGGTGATCCTGCCCGGACTCATCGACGTGCACTGCCACGGCGGTGGCGGGTTCGGCTTCCCCGAGGCCGACGCCGCGGGCGTCGCGGCGGCGGCGGGCTTCCACCGTGGCCGGGGGACCACCACGCTGGTGGCCTCGCTGGTCTCGGCGACCGAAGCCGAACTGTGTGCCCGCATGGACGTTCTGGGCGCGGCCGTCGATTCCGGCCTGCTCGAGGGCATCCATCTCGAAGGCCCGTTCATCAGTGCACACCGCTGCGGCGCACACGATCCCGAACGCATTCACGGCGGTGATCCGGCCATGCTGCGCCGGCTCGTCGAGCACGCGGGCGGGCGGATCGTCTCGGTCACCATCGCCCCCGAGGTGAGCGAGTTCGACGCCCTGGCCGATGTGCTCGCCGACGCGAATGTGGTGCTGTCCCTGGGGCATACCGTCGCCGACTACGAGCGCTCGGTGCACGCCATGTACCGGGGGCGGCGGGTGTCCATCACCCACCTGTTCAACGCCATGCCCGGCCTCGCGCACCGCGACGCGAACTTCCTCACCGCCGCCATGGCCGCGGCCGGTCGCGGTGACGTGGTCGCCGAGGTCATCGCCGACGGCGTGCACCTGGCCGACGGCACCGTGCGCATGGTCTTCGACACCCTCGGCCCGCACAACCTCGCGCTCATCACCGACGCCATGGCCGCCGCCGGGGAGCCCGACGGCCGGTATCAGCTCGGCAGCCTGGACGTCGTGGTGCGGGACGGCGTATCGCGCCTGTACGACCCGCACGGCGCGGGCGCGATCGCGGGCGGTACCTCCTCGGCATCGGATGTGCTGCGCCGCACGGTTTTCCACGCGGGCGTCGAACTCTGGGACGCTGCCGTCGCGGCGGCCGCCACCCCCGCCCGGCTGCTCGGGATCGCGCACCGGGTGGGCTCGCTGCGCGCGGGCCTGCGGGCGGATCTGCTCGTGACCGACCACCACCTGAACCCATTGACCGTGTACAAGGACGGAATTCCATGGAACTCGTGATTGCCGAAAACCTGGTCGACGCCGGAGTGCTGGCGGGGCAGATCATGGCCGACCACGTGCGCGCCGGCGCCCGCTCGATCGGCCTGGCCACCGGCTCCTCCCCGCTGGGCGCCTACCGCGAGATGATTCGCCAGTACAACGACGACGAACTCAGTTTCGAAGGGGTGCAGGCGTTCCTGCTCGACGAGTACATCGGCCTGCCCGCCGGGCACCCGCAGTCCTATCGGCAGTTCATTCGCGACGAGTTCGTCTCCTACGTGAACTTCGACGACGCGCTGGTACACACCCCCGACGGGTCCGCGGCCGACATCCCTGCCGCCGCGGCCGATTACGAGCGCACGATCGCCGAGAACGGTCCGGTCGCCGTGCAGATCCTCGGCATCGGGGCGAACGGCCACCTCGGCTTCAACGAACCCGGCTCGTCGCTGCGCTCGCGCACCCGCGTCAAGACGCTGACCCCGCAGACCCGCGAGGACAACGCGCGCTTCTTCGACAACGACCTGTCCAAGGTGCCGACCCACGTGCTCACCCAGGGGCTCGGAACCATCAGCGACGCCGAACATCTGGTCATGATCGCGATCGGCATGGGCAAGGCCGAGGCGGTAGCCGCCGCCGTCGAAGGCCCCGTGTCCGCGTACTGCCCGGCCTCGATCCTGCAGATGCACCCGCACGTGACGGTGATCGTGGACCCGAGCGCGGCCTCGTACCTCAAATCCGTGGACTACTACCGCTTCGCCTTCGAGAACAAGCCGGCCTGGCAGAACTTCTGAGCCTGTCCTCCCCTCGCGCGTGCCCCGGGGTGCGGATAATTCAACGATGATCGAGCGCAAGGCGAGTCGAACAGCGGTCCTGGTGTGCCAGGGCCGGGCGGTGGCGGACGGCCGATTGGCGGTGGGGCGCTTCGCGGATCCGCTCGCCGCCGACCTGCTGCACGCCGACGAGCGCGAACCCGTGGAACGCGTGCGGGCGGGGGAGCGCCCCGCGGGCTTCGGGCCGCGCATGGAGTTCGAACTGCTCTCCGGCACAGCCGAACTCATGGCCGCCCGCACCGTCGCCATCGACGACGGCGTGCGCGACAGCGCCACCGCGCAACTGGTGCTGCTCGGTGCGGGCCTGGACGCCCGCGCCTGGCGGATGCCCGAACTCGCCGCGACGGCCGTCTTCGAGGTCGATCAGCCGGCCTCGCAGCAGGACAAGCGCGCCCGGCTGGGAGATCGCACACCCCTGGCGAAATCCCTGACCTTCGTCCCCGTCGACTTCGCCGAGGATTCCCTGGCCGCCCGTCTGGCCGAATCCGGCCATGACCCCGGGGTTCCCACCACCTGGATCTGGGAGGGCGTCGTGCCCTACCTGACGCCGGACCAGGTCGCGGCGACCACAGCCCTGGTCGCGGCCGCCAGCACACCGGGCAGCCGCTTCATCATCACCTACCCCGTGCCTTCGCCGCGGAACGCCCTCGGTCGCAAGGCCCTCGGCCTCCTGCTGCGCGGGGCGCGCCACCCCAATCCCCTCGCGAACGAGCCCTTCCGCTCCTCCTGGACCCCACCCGTGCTCGAATCCCTGCTCGCCGCACACGGTTTCGAGGTCACTACCGACATCGATCTACTGACGATCGCCCGGGATCTCGACATCACTCCCGGCCGCCCCCGATTTCTGAGCACCGGTCGCATAGCCATCGCGGACCGGCCCTGACCGCGTTCGAGCAGTCCACGGCCGCGTTCGCCCGGTGCCGATGACCCGCTCGCCGGAATCGCGGCCATCGGGTTTCCCGGCCGTGCTCCGGCCGGGCGGGTCTAGCATCGGGGCATGACCAAAATCGTCCCCCACCTCTGGTTCGACGATCAGGCACGTGAAGCCGCGGAGTTCTACACGAGCGTTTTCCCGGACTCCACCGTCACGAACGTGACGACCATTCGCAACGTGCCGAGTCCGACGGGCGAGAGCGACATCGTCTATTTCACGCTGGCCGGTCAGCCGTTCATGGCGATCAGCGCGGGCCCGGTATTCACGCCGAATCCGTCGATTTCCTTCATCGTCAATTTCGATCCGTCCCGTGACCCGCAGGCACGCGAACACCTTGACGCGGCCTGGGCGGCACTGTCCGAGGGCGGCGCAGCGCTCATGCCGCTGGATGCCTATCCGTTCAGCGAACGCTACGGCTGGGTCGCCGACAAGTACGGCTTCACCTGGCAGCTCATGCTCACCGACCCGGCCGGTGAGCCCCGCCCGTTCATCATTCCGTCCCTGCTGTTCGTCGGCGATGTCGCCGGCAAGGCCCGCGAGGCCACCGACTTCTACCTGTCGGTCTTCCCCGACTCCCAGCGCGGCACCCTGGCCCCCTACCCGCCCGATGCCCCGGAGCCCGAGGGGTCGGTCATGTTCACCGATTTCCGCCTGTCCGAAACCTGGCTCACCGCGATGGACAATTCGAGCCCGGACCACGGCTTCACCTTCAACGAGGCCGTCTCGCTGCTGGTCCCGTGCGACAGCCAGGACGAGATCGACCGCTATTGGAAACTGCTGTCCGCCGATCCGGCCGCGGAACAATGCGGTTGGTGCAAGGACGGCTACGGGGTCTCCTGGCAGATTTCCCCCGCCGTCGCCGACGAGATGCTGCAGAACGGCACCCCCGACCAGGTCGACCGCGTCACCGCCGCCTTCATGCCGATGAAGAAGATGGACATCGACACCCTGCGCCGCGCCTACGACGGCGCCTGACAGCGTCCCGAGTCCTCTTCAGCGGCAGGACGATTCGTCCCGCCCTACCGCACCGGTTCCGGTTCGGCCGCGTGCTCGACGGCCGCGACCGGTTCGCGGGTGCGCATGGCCGCCCACAGGGCGGCCGTCGCGGCCACGCAGGCCGCGGCGCCGCCGACGTGGATGGCGACCAGGGCGGCCGGAACGTCGGTGAAGTACTGGACGATCCCGACCAGGGCTTGACTGCTGATCAGGGCGATCAGGACCACCAGGCGCTTGCGGATCGCGGGGGTCATGCCGATCGCGGCCAGGCCGAAGCCGAGGCCGACCACCAGGCTCAGATAGGCGACCAGCAGTTCCGCGTGCAGATGGACCAGGGTGCTGATCTCCACCTCCAGGCGCTCGACCTGCCGGTCGATGCTCTTGTCACCGGCGTGCGGTCCCGCGCCGGTCACCAGGGTGCCCGCGACAAGGGTTGCGCTGAGCGCGATTCCGCTCAGACCGGTGAGCAAACGCAGGGGCTTGGGGACCAGGACCGTCTCCACGCCGTCGTCCGGCTCGGCGATCTTGGCGTACATCAGCACCGCGAGCCACACCATGAGCATCGACGCCAGCAGGTGCACCGCCACGGTCCACCACAGCAGGCCCGTGCGCACCGTGATGCCGCCGATGATCGACTGCAGGACGGTGCCGCCGGGCATCAGCCAGGCGTAGATCAGCACCTCGCGCCGGCGCCGGGCCCGCGTCACCGCGATCACGATCGCGGCCGCGCCCAGGACCACCACGAAAGTCAGCATGCGATTGCCGAATTCGACCAACTGGTGGAACACCGGCACCTCGGCCACGGGGACCGGGACGAAACTGCCCGGGAAGCACTGCGGCCAGGTGGGGCAACCCAATCCCGAGGCGGTCACGCGGACGATGGCTCCGGTCACCGAGATTCCGGCCTGCGTCAGGATCACCGCGAAGGCGATGAGCAGCTGCGTCCGCCGCGAGGGCAACGGGAACCGGTCGGCGAATCGCTGGAAGGCGCGAGATAGCACGCGTCGATGGTAGCGGGAGCGTATCCGCACCCGGCACTCGGCCTACTACGGCGCGTCGTGGATTGTGTTCCGCGACCTAGTCGAAGCGGAAGTACTTGGTCGCCAGCCAGCCGGCGAGCCCGCCCCAGCCGGCCAGCACCGCGAAGCCGTACCAGTCCACGCCGCCCTGCAACGCCCGTTCCAGGGTCGAGGTCAGCGCGCCGGAGGGCACCGCGCGCGCCAGCAGATTCACCGCCCGCGGAATGTCGTCGGACATCAGCACCAGGCTCGCGATTCCCAGCATGACGAACCAGAGCACGTTCGCCAGCGCCAGCACGATCTCGGCCTTGAGCGTCCCGCCCAGCAGCAGGCCCAGCGCCGCGAAGGTCGCGGTGCCCAGCGCGATCACGATCGCCCCGAGCGCGAGCCCGGCGATCGAGGGTCGCCAGCCCAGTGCGAAACCTATGGCCCCCAGCAGAATCGACTGGAGCACCACCACGATCAGCACCGCCGCGCACTTGCCCGCGACGATGCCCCAGCGCGGCAGGGGAGTGGCCCCGAGGCGCTTGAGCGCCCCGTACCGCCGGTCGAAGCCGACCGCGATGGCCTGCCCGGTGAACGCGGTCGACATGACCGCCACCATCATGACCGCGGGCACGATCCGGTCGACCCGGTGCCCGCCGAGCCCGGTCAGGGGCAGCAGGGTCAAACCGATCAGCAGCGTGATCGGAATGAACATGGTCAGCAGCAGCTGTTCGCCGTTGCGCAGCAGCAGAATCAGTTCCAGCCGCGTCTGGGCGGCCATCATCCGCGCCCGCGTGGTCGGCTGCGGATTCGGGGCGAAGGTGCCCGGCGCGAAGCGGTTCAGCGTCTCGGTCATCCGCGCAGTTCCCGTCCGGTGAGTTCGAGGAAGACATCTTCCAGGCGGCGCTGGTCGATGCGAATATCGGTGGGCAGCACGTCGATTCGCGCGCACCACGCGGTGACGGTGGCCAGCACCTGCGGGGTGATCTCGCCCTGCAGATGGTAGGAGCCGGGCGTGGCCTCCTTGGGCAGGAACCCTTCGGGCAGTGCGGCTTCGAGCAGGGTGAGATCGAGATTGGGCGGGGCGGAGAACGCCAGGCGGCCCTCGGCGTTGTGCGAGGTCACCTCGCTCGGGGTGCCCTGGGCCACGATGCGCCCGTGATCGATGATGATCAGCTGATCGGCGAGCTGCTCGGCCTCGTCCATGAGATGAGTGGTGAGCAGCACGCTCACCCCGTCGCGGCGCAGCGCGTCGATGAGCTCCCACACCAGATGCCGGGCCTGGGCGTCCAGGCCGGCGGTGGGCTCGTCGAGGAAGACGATCTCGGGGCGCCCGACCAGCGCGCACGCCAGCGCCAGGCGCTGCTGCTGGCCGCCGGAGAGCCGCCGGTACGGGGTGCGGCGGGCGTCCTGCAGGCCGAGCGTCTTGAGCAGCCACTCCGGGTCCAGCGGGTGCGCGGAGTAGGACGCGACCAGATCGAGCATCTCGCCCGCTCGCGAGCCCGGGTACGCGCCGCCGCCCTGCAGCATGACGCCGATGCGCGGGCGCAGGCGATCCGAATCCGCGATCGGATCCAGGCCCAGCACCCGCACGCTGCCCGCGTCCGGGACGACGAAGCCCTCGCACATTTCGGTGGTGGTCGTCTTGCCCGCGCCGTTGGGGCCGAGCAGCGCCAGCACCTGCGCGCGTTCGATCTCGAAGCTGATGCCGTCCACCGCGGTGGTCTCGCCGAAGCGTTTCACAATGCCGTCGACTTTGACGGCGGGTGCGGAGGCTGCGGTCACGATGAGACACCGTAGGCCGTGGGCTGCTGTGACGGAGCCGACACCCCCGGCTGATTGCGCCACGGCAGCACATTTCGGGTCAGGAAGATGAACGCGACGCCCACGAGCACGGTCGCGATGGCGGACTCCACGATCTGGAAGACGTAGAAGTCCGCACCGCGCGGCATGACGATCACACTGACCACCGCGGAGAAGCAGACGGCGGGGACGCGGAAGGCGGGCCGGTTGGCCCATGCCGCCAGCGGGACGATGGCCCACAGCAGGTACCAGGGCTGGACCACCGGGAACAGCAGCACGATCGCACCGAGCGAGACGCCCATCGCGCCGACCGGGTGCAGGCGCCCGGTCCAGGTCGCCACCAGCATGCGGACGGTGATGAACGCGGCGACGCTGCCGGCGATGGGCCGGGTGATGGCGAGCAGGGCGGTGGTGTGGTCGCCGAGCCCGAGCAGGACGCCGCCGAATCCGGTGATGACCCCGATAGCCGTCGGCAATGACATCCAACTGCGCACGGCGCTGGCCACATTCAGGGTGTGCACCCAGCCGAAGCCGAGCCCGCTGAGCCCGCTGACGGACAGCGTGGTGGCCACGGCGATGACGCCGAGCAGCGCGCCGGTGCCGACGATGACCTTGAGTCCGCCGCCCCAGCGTTTGGCCAGGGCCATGGTCACGAAGCCGAGCGCGATGATCGAGGTGATCTTGATGGAGGAGGACAGCGTGATGACCACGGTCCCGAAGATCAGCAGGGCCCACGCGCGCCGGTCGAAGGGGTGGGTGTCCTCCACGGCCCGCAGGCAGAACTCCAGCCCGGCCAGCATGAGCCCCAGCATGATCGCGTCGTTGTGCACGCCGCCGACCAGGTGGAACAGCACCAGCGGATTGGCCGCGCCCAGCCACAGCGCGCTGACCGCCGCGACACCGCAGCGCCGCGCCAGTCGCGGCAGCGCCCACACCATCAGCGCGACGCCGGCGAGGACCAGCAGCCGGTGCAGCCACACCCCGGCGATGATGTTGTCGCCGGTCAGTTCCGCGATCCCGCGACCCATCCACAGGAACAGCGGGCCGTAGGGCGCGGGCGTCTCACGCCAGATGTTGGGCACGTTGTTGGTCAGCACGTTGTTGATGCCCAGCCCGCCCGCGGGCCCGACCTGGTACGGGTCCAGGCCGCGCGCGGCGATCTCGCTCTGTGCCAGATACGAATACACGTCGTTGCTGAACATGGGCGGTGCGACGCTGAGCGGGATGATCCACAGCAGCAGCGTCCGATCCAGCTGCGAGCGGGTCAGGCGATGGCGCGGGTTGCCGCCCCACCCGCCGACCGCGAACCGCCCCAGCAGCAGCCACGCCATGACCACCAGTACCGCGCCGATCATGCACAGCGCGAGGGTCGAGGTGTGCGCCCGCGCGAAGAAGCCCAGCACCCGGACCCCGGAGGTCGGGTTCTGATGCACGGGCTGCGCGCCCACGCCCAGCGCGGCGATCGCCATGATCACCGCGCCGGTCGCCCCGAGCAGGCGGATCCGCATCAGTTGCAGCGTTTCTCGCCGGTCGAGCCCCGGCACGTCCGCTTCGGCGGTATGCAGCACCGCGATGGTGTGATCAGCGGGCGAGACGTCCAGGCCGAGCGCCCGGCGTCCCAGTTCGATCACTCTGCGCCGCGCGCCGTCCACTACCGCCACGGTCCCGAAGCCTAGTCGGCCGAACCGCCCCCGACTCCGATCGCCCGTCTCGACCCGTCGGTGCGTCGGTCCGCACTGGTGAAGACCTCCGCACGCGCGGTGCGGGCGGTCGAACAGAGCCGGGCCTCGAGCTATGTTTGTGACAACCATCCGTGCGGATTGGAGTGGTCGACCGTGACTGTCCCTGCCATGCGTCCACGCCCGGGGAATCTGCGTGCGGTTGCCGAGCAGATCCAGCAGGCCACGGGACTACGCGTAGAGATCCTGGGGGGCAGCCTGGTGATGTCGCCGACACCGCGCGGCAAGCACGCCGGCTCGATTCGCCGCATCCGTCAGCAACTCGAAGCCCAGATGCGTCCGGGGTCGGCGACCTACGAGGTCACCTCGATTCCCATGCCGGGCGACGACGATGATTACTGCACACCGGATTTGATCGTGCTGCCCGAGAGCTGGGACGAGGACGACGAGTGGCTGGCCGATCCCGCGGATGTGGAACTCGCGGTCGAGGTGATCTCCAAGAGCGAGAAGACACGGGAGATCGCGGACAAGAACGGCTGGTATGCCGTGGCCGGTGTGGCTGTGTTGCTGGTCGTCGATCCCCGGTACGGCCGCTGGATCCTGCACACGCATCCGAAAGATGGCGCCTACCACGGGCTGTTGGACGGCGAATACGGCGATCCGATACCACTGCCGGATCCGTTCGGCTTCGTGCTGGACAGCGGGTGTCTGCCGCGCTACGGCGAGTGATCGCGCGGATTCGTTCCGGGGGTGGGGAGTTCGGCGCGGGCTGTGTGAAAACGCCTTCGGTGCAATCTGATTGAGGGAGTTCGCGGGTCTTCCGCGCGCATTCCGGCTTTCCGTGTCGGACCCCGCTCATACGCTGGGGGGATGGTGTCGGAGTCGAAGCGGCGAATCGAGATGGCGGCGGCGGGGTTGTTGGCCCGGCACGGCTATCACGGGTTCGGCCTGAAGAAGCTGAGTGAAGCGGCCGGACTGCCGTACGGGTCCATCTACCACCACTTTCCGGGCGGGAAGGAGGAGATCGCGGTCTCCGCTGTCACCAGCACCGGGGTGGTGCTCGGGCAGATGCTGCGCGAGGCGCCCGAGGACGTGTTCGACAGGACGGCAACGCTGTTCGAGGTCATGGTCACGAAACTGACTGCCTCCCAGTGGACCGACGGCTGTCCGGTGGGCACCCCGGCCCTGGACGGGGGCAGTGATGTGGCCGCGGTGCGCACCGCCTGCGTATCGGCATTCGATGCCATGGCGAGCGGCTTCGCCGAACTGCTCACCGAAATGGGCATGCCCGAACCGCAATCGCGCGAGCTGGCCACCACGGTCGTGGCGGCCTACGAGGGCGCGACGCTGCTCGCGCGCGTCCGCCGGTCCGATGAACCACTCTTGACGGTGGCCGCGGCCATGGCCCGGCTGATCCGGCAGAGTCTGGCCGAGATGCCGGTCGTCGATCGGAGCCCGACCTAGGGCGATTCCGAGCCGAATGCCGTATCCGCAACGAGCTGGCGAATTATTGGCAATCAATTAGAGTGCGAGGGGGGATCGCCGCCCGGCCGGTGCGGCGATCGCCGATCGATTCCGTACTGCCCTACGAGGGAACGGGGAGATCATGGCTCGCAATTCGGTCGCTACCCAGCTGGTGGACGTGCTCGTCGCCGCCGGGGTGCAGCGGGTGTTCGGATTGGTCGGCGACAGCCTCAATCCCTTCGTCGATGCCATCCGGCGAACATCCGGCATCGAATGGGTGCACTGTCACAACGAGGAGAGCGCCGCCTTCGCCGCCGGGGCCGAAGCGTTGCTGACCGGTCGCCTCGCGGTCTGTGCCGCCAGCTGCGGGCCGGGCAACACGCACCTGATCCAGGGGCTGTACGACGCCCATCGCAACGGCGCGCCCGTGCTGGCCATCGCGTCGCACATCCCCAGCCGCGAGATCGGCACCGGCTTCTTCCAGGAGACCCATCCGGAGCGACTGTTCGTGGAATGCAGCCACTTCTGCGAGATGGTGAGCATCGCCGACCAGATGCCCAGGCTCTCCTACATCGCCATGCAGACCGCGCTCGGTAGGCGTGGCGTCTCGGTACTGGTCGTTCCCGGCGATGTCCTGCAGGGCGAGGCCGAGCATCGCGGCTGGCGGTCGGACCTGGTCGCCGAGGCCGCGGTCGCGGTGCCGCCCGCGGCCCAGGTGGACCGGCTCGCGGAGGCCATCAACGACGCCGACACCGTGACCCTGTTCGCCGGTTCGGGCGTGCGCGGGGCGCACGCGCAGGTCATGGCCCTGGCCGAGCGCATCAATTCCCCGATCGGGCACGCCCTGGGCGGCAAGGAGTGGATTCAGTTCGACAACCCGTACGACGTCGGCATGACCGGTCTGCTCGGCTACGGCGCGGCGTACGAGGCGATGCACGAGGCCGATCTGCTGCTCATGCTCGGCACCGATTTCCCCTACGACAACTTCCTGCCGCAGGACGGCCGGATCGCCCAGGTCGATCGCGATCCGTCCCGCATCGGCCGCCGCGCGGCCATCGACATCGCGGTGCACGGCGACGTGGCCGCCACCATCGACGCGCTGCTGCCGGTGGTGCAGCGCAAACCGAGCCGCGCGTTCCTGGACGACATGCTGCGCAGGAACGCCGCCTCGCTCGAACACGTGGTGGACGCCTACACCCACGACATCGAGCACCACACCCCGATCCATCCCGAGTACGTCGCCGCACTGCTCGACGACATCGCCGACGACGACGCGGTTTTCACCGTGGACACCGGCATGTGCAATGTCTGGGCCGCGCGCTACCTGAGCCCGAACGGCCGCCGCCGCATCATCGGTTCGTGGCGGCACGGGACCATGGCCAACGCGCTGCCGCACGCCATCGGCGCGCAGTCGGCATTTCCGAGCCGCCAGGTGATCTCGCTGTCCGGAGACGGCGGCCTGGCCATGCTGATGGGGGAGTTGCTCACGGTTTGGCGGCACCGGCTGCCGGTGAAGATCGTGGTGTTCAACAACTCCTCGCTCGGCATGGTCAAGCTGGAGATGCTGGTGGACGGGCTGCCCGACTACGGCACCGACCACGAGCCGGTCGACTACGCCGCCATCGCCGCGGCCGTCGGGCTGAAGTCGATTCGGGTCACCGATCCGGCGAATGTGCGTGCGGCACTGGAACAGGCGTGCGCCGAGCCCGGCCCCGTCCTGGTGGACGTGGTCACCGATCCCAACGCGCTGTCCCTGCCGCCCAAGATCGATGCCGCCCAGGTCAAGGGCTTCGCGCTGGCCGCGGGCAAGATCGTGCTGGGTGGCGGGGTGGGGCGCATGGTCGATCTGGCCCGCAGCAATCTGCGCAACATTCCGCGGCCCTGAGGGCCGAAACCGAAGTCCTGTGTGGAAGCCGCACCGCCGCAGCGGCTTCCAGCGGCTCGGGGCGCCCGCGGGGACCGGTGTCTCGGATCAGAACAGCCCGCTGATCCCGTCGCCCAGAGATTTCACGCTCAACAGTGCGAACAGCACGGCCGTGATCACGTAGTGATTGAGGTTGGTCCAGTCTTTCCAGCGCTCCAGGGTGGCCGAGGAGGTTCGGCGGGCCACCAGGTGCATCGCGAGCGGAACCAGCACGCCCAGTGAGGAAATGGCCACGAAGATTACTCCCGCGACGAGCTGTCCCGGAACCCGCAACGCGGATTCGGCGGTCGTCACCGCCCCGGACGCGATCTGCATGACGTTCTTCGGATTCGCGACGACCAGCACCACACCCAGGACAACGCACTTCGCGGTGGTGAACTGCTCGAGATTGCGCAGCCGGCGCGGCAGCGTGCCGACCTCGGCCGCGCGGGCCAGCCGCAACTGCCGCAGCGTCATCAGCGCCAGCAGCACGCCGAGGGTGAGCCGGAACCAGGCGACCCAGGTTCCCGGATGCCCGTGCCGATGCGCGCCGGCCGCCTCCGCGAGCAGCAGCAGTCCCGCGAAGATTCCCGCCACCGCCAGGACCCACCCCAGCGCGAAGGCCACGGCGTTTCGCCGTCCACCCCGCGGCACCGCCACCAGCAGGATGACCGCGATCAGCGCGAGCGGACTGATCGCCACACCGACCGCGTGAGTGAGAAACTGCCCGATCGCGTTCCCCATGAAGACTCCTGCCGTCGAGGTGAATTCGAGTCGTGATCGCCGCGGGAATCAGCTGTTCGAGGGGTCCTGCCCACCTGCACCAGGTTCGTCGCCCTGCTTGTTCCGGCTCGGTTCGTCGCCGTGCCTGTGGCGGCCCGACTCGTCGGTCTGCGCGCCGCCGCGGGGCCTGCGGTCAGGAGTCTCGCGCGGCTGCACGGGCTGCGTGCCGCGTGGTGCACCGTCCGATTTCCCCTGCACCGCCGCTGCCGCGTCGAGGGGATGGTCGGGTCGCACCGCGTCGATCCGTCGATACACCCCACCCTGACCCGGCCTGGGATCGGGCTCATCGACGTTCGGCCAGAAGGCGGCCGCGCGTTCGGCCTGCGCGCACACGGTCAACGCCGGATTCACCCCGGGATCCGCGGTAACCGCGGCCGCGCCTACCACACTGAGCGAGGGGTAGCCGAACACCCGGTGATAGGCATCGATCACCCCGTCGCGCGGATTCCCGCCGATACAGCATCCACCCAGCTCCCGGTCGGTACCCGGCAGGCCGATCGTGCCTGCGCCCGTCCGTGACCGCACGGTCGCCACGAGGTGACGCAGAGCCGTGTGGCCGGCGGACTCGGTTTCGCGGCCATCCGGTCCGGCGTGCCCGGCGTGCGTCCCCCATGCGTCACGGCCACCGCCGGTAGGCGTGGGTTCGCCCAATCGCGCCGACAGATGATTCAGCACCCCGCGATCACGCATATCGGCCAGCAATCGCCGGGTTCCGTGCGCCCCGGCCGCGAGCACCACCTGCCCGGCGGTGAACGTCCGCCGCCCGACCCACCAGGGCCGCCCGGTGCGCTGAGCCGACACCTTCCAGCCGCCGGCGCGCAACGGCCGCACGGTCATCACCATCGTCATCGGCACGATCCGCGCCCCGCCGCGCTCGGCGCAGGTCAGGTAGCGCCGAGGTGGAATGGTCAGCGCCCGTTCGTAATACGGCTCGAGCTCGGCTCGCCAATCGGTGATCCCGGCCCACCGCTCGTCGCCGAAGAACGTGTCCCCCGGCAACTGCGCCCGCGCCTCGCCGCCCGGTTCGGCGAATCCGCGTCCCGCGGCGATCACCGCCACCCGGTAGCCCTTCTCGATCAGCCGCAGCGCGGTGACGCTCCCGCCGCAGCCGGACCCGACGATGACCACATCGAAATCGTTGTCCGCCGCCACACGGTCGCCTCTCGATAGGGAAGGTGGTGGCTCGAGCGTAGCTATCGATTTGCCGATCGTCGGGGATCTGCCGGTATTTCACCCATTTCGGTGGACGCTGGTCGGTCGGTTCGGTCGAGCTCTCGCTCAGCCGCAAATTTCCCGCGAATCCGGCCCGCTCGCGGGGCCAATCCGGCGCAGGTTGGACGGTGTGCAGAGAGTCACACGCCCCAGCCCCCCGAAGTCAGGTGACCCTTACTGGAACGCGGGATGGAATTCCGTCACACTGATGTTGTGAAAACCGTGGGTTTGCGGAATGTGGGGACGGAGACCGGGCGCCGGAAGGGCGCCCGGGCCGTTGTCGCGTCCGGACCCGCCGGTGAAGGCCACACCCGCGAGGCCGTCATCAAGCTCCTGCTGGAAGAGGGGCCCATCACCGCCACCGATATCGGCAAGCGGCTGGCCCTGACCCCGGCGGGCGTGCGACGCCACCTGGACGCGCTCATCGAATCGGGCGAGGCACGCGCCGCCCGGTCGGCGGCGTGGCAGCAGAAGGGCCGCGGGCGCCCGGCCAAGCAGTTCCAGCTGACAGCCACCGGCCGGGGCCGTTTGGGTCATGCCTACGATGACCTCGCCGGCGCGGCCATGCGCCAGCTGCGCGAGATCGGCGGCGACAAGGCCATCACCGAGTTCGCGCGCAAGCGGGTCGCCGCCATAGTCGCCGGAATCGAGCGGCTCGGCGGGAACACCCCGGAGGCGACCACCGAGAAGGCCGAGGAGATCGCGGAAGCGTTCACCGAAGCCGGCTTCGCCGCCTCCACCCGGAAAGTTGGTGCGGGCGTGCAGATCTGCCAGCATCACTGCCCGGTGTCGCATGTGGCCGAGGAGTTTCCGGAGCTGTGCGCCGCCGAGCTGGAGGCCTTCCGGGAATTACTCGGCACGCACGTGCAGCGCCTGGCGACCATCGCCAACGGCGATTGCGCGTGCACCACGCATGTCCCGGTGCTGCCGCTGGCCGTGCCGCCTAGAACGAGTACCGCTTGAACCACCGCAAGACCCCGCAGCAAGTTCCGTTGCACAGCCCGCAACGGCATCTACACAACGACTCCGGAAGGAGTGCCGAATGACGACGACGACCGACCAGGTGCAGCCGCTGTCCCAAGAGGAGACCATCGCCTCGATCGGGACTTACGGGTATGGCTGGGCCGACAAGGATGTGGCCGGTGCCAGTGCCAAGCGCGGCCTGTCCGAGGAGGTCGTGCGCGATATCTCGGCGAAGAAGAGCGAACCCGAGTGGATGCTCGACTTCCGGCTGAAGGCGCTGCGCATCTTCGAGAAGAAGCCCATGCCGAACTGGGGTTCGGACCTCGACGGCATCGACTTCGACAACATCAAGTACTTCGTGCGCTCGTCCGAGAAGCAGGCTGCGACCTGGGACGACCTGCCCGAGGACATCAAGAACACCTACGACAAGCTCGGCATCCCCGAGGCGGAGAAGCAGCGCCTCGTCTCCGGTGTCGCGGCGCAGTACGAGTCCGAGGTCGTCTACCACTCGATCCGCGAGGATCTCGAGAAGCAGGGCGTCATCTTCCTGGACACCGATACCGCGCTCAAGGAGCACCCGGAGCTGTTCCAGCAGTACTTCGGCTCGGTCATCCCGTCCGGTGACAACAAGTTCTCGGCGCTGAACTCGGCCACCTGGTCCGGCGGCTCGTTCATCTACGTGCCGAAGGGCGTGCACGTGGACATCCCGCTGCAGGCGTACTTCCGCATCAACACCGAGAACATGGGTCAGTTCGAGCGGACGCTGATCATCGTCGACGAAGACGCCTACGTGCATTACGTCGAGGGCTGCACCGCGCCGATCTACTCCTCGGACTCGCTGCACTCCGCGGTCGTGGAGATCATCGTGAAGAAGGGTGGCCGCTGCCGGTACACCACGATTCAGAACTGGTCGAACAACGTCTACAACCTGGTCACCAAGCGGGCCAAGGCCGAGGCGGGCGCGACCATGGAATGGGTCGACGGCAACATCGGCTCCAAGGTCACCATGAAGTACCCGGCCGTGTGGATGACCGGTGAGCACGCCAAGGGCGAGGTTCTGTCCATCGCGTTCGCGGGTGCGGGTCAGCACCAGGACACCGGTGCGAAGATGCTGCACCTGGCGCCGCACACGTCCTCGAACATCATCTCCAAGTCGGTGGCGCGCGGCGGCGGTCGTGCTTCGTACCGCGGCCTGGTGCAGGTGAACAAGGGCGCGTACGGCTCGAGCTCGTCGGTCAAGTGCGATGCGCTGCTGGTGGACAACATCTCTCGCTCGGACACGTACCCGTACGTGGACATCCGCGAGGACGACGTGACCATGGGCCACGAGGCGACCGTCTCCAAGGTGTCCGAGGACCAGCTGTTCTACCTCATGAGCCGCGGTCTGACCGAGGACGAGGCCATGGCGATGGTGGTGCGCGGCTTCGTCGAGCCCATCGCCAAGGAACTCCCCATGGAGTACGCCCTCGAGCTCAACCGCCTGATCGAACTGCAGATGGAAGGAGCCGTCGGCTGATGACGGTCGAGAACGTAGCCGTTGCCGCTGAGGCTCGTACCCCGGCAGTGAACAAGGGCGAGGTCTTCGCCTCGTTCGACGTCAACGCCTTCGAGATCCCCTCGGGTCGCGACGAGGCGTGGCGTTTCACCCCGGTCCGCCGCCTGAACGGCCTGCACGACGGCACCGCCGTGCGGGACGGGCAGGCGACGGTCGAGGTCAACTCGGTCGAGGGCGTCACCGTGGAAACGGTCGAGCGCACCGACGAGCGCCTCGGTCAGGGCGGGGTGCCCACCGATCGCGTTGCCGCGCAGGCCTACTCGGGCTTCGAGCAGGCGACCGTCATCTCGGTCGGCACCGAAACCGAAGTGGCCGAGCCGGTTTTCGTGACCATTACCGGCCCGGGCGCGGGCAAGGTGGCCTTCGGCCACACTCAGATCCGCCTGGCCAACTTCGCCGTCGCCACCGTGGTCATCGACTACCGGGGCAGCGGAACCTTCGCGGACAACGTGGAATTCGTGCTCGGGGACAGCGCCAAGCTGTCGGCCGTCATCGTCCAGGACTGGGCCGACGACGCCGTGCACGTGACCATGCACCACCCGCGCGTCGGCCGCGACGCCACGCTGCGGCACACCAACGTCACCCTCGGTGGCGACCTGGTGCGCCTGGCCGCGAACGTGCGCTACGCGGGCCCGGGCGGCGACGCCGAACTTCTCGGCCTGTACTTCGCCGACGACGGCCAGCACTTCGAACAGCGCCTGCTGGTCGATCACTCGCAGCCCAACTGCAAGTCCAACGTGCAGTACAAGGGTGCGCTGCAGGGTGATCCGAGCTCCTCGAAGCCGGACGCGCACACCGTGTGGGTGGGCGATGTGCTCATTCGCGCGGCCGCCGAGGGCACCGACACCTACGAGGTCAACCGGAACCTGGTGCTCACCGACGGCGCGCGCGCCGATTCGGTGCCGAACCTGGAGATCGAGACCGGTGAGATCGTCGGGGCCGGGCACGCGTCCGCCACCGGGCGATTCGACGACGAGCAGCTGTTCTACCTGCGCTCGCGCGGTATCACCGAGGAGGCGGCGCGGCGTCTGGTCGTGCGCGGCTTCTTCCACGAGATCATCCAGAAGATCGCCGTCCCCGAGGTTCGGGAGCGGCTCGAGGCGGCCATCGAGGCCGAACTCGCCGCCGTGGGCGTCTGACGCTCACACCTGAACCCCCATCTTCCCTCCCCATAAAGGAATTCGAATTCGATGACCACCCTGGAAATCAAGGACCTGCACGTTGAGGTCGCGAACCCCGACGAGTCCGGCGAGCCGATCAAGATCCTCAAGGGCGTCAACCTGACCGTGCGCTCCGGTGAGACGCACGCGATCATGGGCCCCAACGGCTCGGGCAAGTCGACCCTGTCCTACGCCATCGCCGGTCACCCCAAGTACACGGTCACCTCGGGCACCATCACCCTCGACGGTGAGGACGTGCTGGAGATGTCGGTCGACGAGCGTGCTCGCGCCGGCCTGTTCCTGGCCATGCAGTACCCGGTCGAGGTCCCCGGCGTCTCGGTCTCCAACTTCCTGCGCACCGCCGCCACCGCCGTCCGCGGCGAGGCCCCCAAGCTGCGCACCTGGGTCAAGGAAGTCAAGGAGTCGATGTCCGAGCTGGAGATCGATCCGGCGTTCGTCGACCGCTCGGTCAACGAGGGCTTCTCCGGCGGTGAGAAGAAGCGCCAGGAGATCCTGCAGCTGAGCCTGCTCAAGCCGAAGATCGCGATCCTGGACGAGACCGACTCGGGCCTGGACGTGGACGCGCTGCGCATCGTCTCCGAGGGCGTGAACCGCTACAAGGAGCGCGAAGAGGGCGGCGTCCTGCTGATCACCCACTACACCCGCATCCTGCGCTACATCAAGCCGGACTTCGTGCACGTGTTCGTCGGCGGTCGCATCGTCGCCGAGGGCGGCGCGGAACTCGCCGAAGAACTCGACTCGAACGGCTACGTGCGCTTCACCTCTGCTGCTGTAGGAGCCTAGTTATGACGACCACGGTGCCCGCCCTGGACGTCGCCCGCATCCGGGCCGACTTCCCGATCCTGAGCCGCACTGTGCGCGATGGCAAACCCCTGGTCTACCTGGACTCGGGCGCCACCTCGCAGCGGCCGACGGAGGTGCTGGACGCGGAACGCGAATTCCTGACCCAGCACAACGCGGCGGTGCACCGTGGTGCTCATCAGCTGGCCGAAGAGGCCACCGATGCGTACGAGGGCGCACGCGCCGACATCGCCCGGTTCGTGGGCGCGGGCGTGAACGAGATCGTGTTCACCAAGAACGCGACCGAATCGCTCAACCTGGTGGCCAACGCGTTCGGTGACGCGCGGTTCCCGTACCACGTGGGCCCGGGCGACGAGATCGTCGTCACCGAGCTCGAGCACCACGCGAATCTGGTGCCGTGGCAGGAACTCGCGCGCCGGACCGGTGCGACGCTCAAGTGGTACGGGGTCACCGACGACGGCCGGATCGATCTCGATTCGCTCGAGCTCTCGCCCGCCACGAAGGTGGTCGCGTTCACGCATCAGTCGAACGTGACCGGTGCGGTCGCGCCGGTGGACGAATTGGTCCGCCGCGCACGGGAAGTCGGCGCGCTGGTCGTGCTCGACGCCTGCCAGTCGGTGCCGCACATGGCCGTGGACTTCCGTGAGCTGGACGTGGACTTCGCGGCCTTCTCCGGGCACAAGATGCTCGGGCCGTCCGGCGTCGGCGTGCTGTACGGGCGCTACTCGCTGCTCGAGCAGACCCCGCCGTTCATCACCGGCGGTTCCATGATCGAGACCGTCTTCATGGACCACAGCACCTACGCCGCTCCGCCGCAGCGTTTCGAGGCCGGCGTGCCGATGACCTCGCAGGTCGTCGGATTGGGCGCGGCCGTGCGGTATCTGGAAGCGCTCGGTATGGACGCCGTTGCCGCCCATGAGCATTCGCTGACCGCGCATGCGCTCGACGGGCTGAGCAAGATTCCCGGCGTGCGCATCGTCGGTCCCGCCGACACCGAGAATCGCGGCGGCGCCGTGGCTTTCGTGGTGGACGGCATCCATGCCCACGACGTGGGCCAGATCCTCGACGACGAGGGTGTGGCGATCCGCGTCGGCCACCACTGCGCCTGGCCGCTGCACCGCAAGTTCGGCGTCGCCGCCACGGCCCGCGCGTCGTTCGCCGTCTACAACACCCTCGACGAGGTGGACGCGCTGCTCGCGGCGGTGCGGAAGGCTCAGAGCTTCTTCGGAGTTGCATAGATCATGCGCATGGAGCAGATGTACCAGGAAGTGATCCTGGATCACTACAAGCACCCGCACCACCGGGGGCTGCGCGAGCCCTTCGGCGCCGAGGTGCATCACGTCAACCCGACCTGCGGTGACGAGATCACGCTGCGTGTGCACCTGGACGAGAACAGTGACGTCAAGGACGTCTCCTACGACGGCCAGGGCTGCTCGATCAGCCAGGCGTCGACCTCGGTGCTGGCCGATCAGGTCATCGGCCTGCCGGTGCAGCAGGCGCTGAAGGTGGTCGAATCGTTCAACGAGATGATCACCAGCCGCGGCACCCTCGAGGGCGACGAGGATGTGATCGGCGACGGCATCGCCTTCGCCGGTGTGGCCAAGTACCCGGCGCGCGTGAAGTGCGCGCTGCTGGGCTGGATGGCGTTCAAGGACGCGGTCGTGCAGATCGCCTCCGCCGAGGAGACCAAACCGTCGATGTCGAACGGGGAGAACAAGAACGATGAGTGACATCAAGCCCGACTCGGCCGACGTGGCCGCCGAAACCGCCGAAGTCACGGCCGCACAGGCGGATTCCGCCGCGGTCGAGGCCGTCGAGCCGGAGGAAGAGCTGACCGAGGAAGAGATCAAGTTCCTCGAGGATCTGGAAGAGGCCATGCGCGACGTGGTCGACCCCGAGCTCGGCATCAATGTCGTCGATCTGGGCCTGGTCTACGGGATGAAGGTCACCGACGGCATCTGCAAGCTGGACATGACCCTGACGTCCCCGGCCTGCCCGCTGACCGACGTGATCGAGGATCAGTCCCGCAACGCCCTGGTCCGCAGCGGCCTGGTCGAGGACCTGCAGATCAACTGGGTCTGGATGCCGCCGTGGGGTCCGGACAAGATCACCGAGGACGGCCGCGAGCAGCTGCGCGCCCTGGGCTTCACCGTCTGACTTCGGTATACATGACCGCCCCCGCCGATTCGGCGGGGGCGGTTGTTGTTTCACGCGCGTCGTGGTGGCTGCGATCGCCGCCGGGTATCAACGGCCGGGCAGCGGACCCGCTCCCATGCCGCAGTTGGGAGTACCGCTGAGCGTTACAACGGCACAGTACAGCGGAAGGATCACCGCGTCCCGGACCGGCGGGTACAGCACCTGCCCGCTGCCGCTGTTGACCAGATCCGGCAGCAGTTTCGGTGGCACCAGGGACGAGACGCCCGAGGACAGCGAATTGAACAGCGGGACATTGGTGCTGCCGGAGTACGACGGATCGTCCGCGACCGTCGCGGCCGCGGCGTCGGCGGGCGTGAGGGCGATATCGGCCGCGGCCGAACCGCTGCCGGCGACCGCCGCACCCGCGACGGCGAGCGCGGCCACGGTGCAGCGGAGTGCAGTGTGCTTCATGGCGAGAAAGCTATTCGAAACGCCTTCTATTCAGAAGATTTCGGTGTGCCCCGAAAAGTAGCGGCACCGGGATTCGGGGGCGTTGTGCCGTGCGGGCGTGCCCTGGGTTGATGTATCCGTGGCCGCTGGGCGTCGAAAGTTCTGTGATCGCACCGAGTTTCGAGCGCATCGCCGGTCGCCGTACCGGCCCGCCGCTCAGGCCGGAGCGTCGCCGTAGGTGGTGAGCCAGATGGCGCGGCCGAGGGAGCGGGCCATTTGCTCGTCGGTCACCGCCTCGGTGCCGAGCAGGAAGTCGATCGAGCGTTCGACCATGCAGGTCAGGACGATCGCGGTGGCGGTGATGTCCACGCGGGCGGGCAGGCGGCCCGCGGACTGATCGGTGTGCAGGCGTTCGCAGACCAGGGCGACGAAGGAGGCTATCCGGCCGCGCCAGTACTGCCCGACGTCGGGGTCGTAGGTCGAGACCTCGGACAGGGCGCGCAGGAGTTGGGCGTGCGGGCGGGAGCCTTCGATCATCAGGCGCATGGCGTGCACGACGCCGTCCTCGCCGTCGGCGTGACTGCCGGACCACCACTGCTCGGCCGCGCTGAACTGATCATCGGTGGCGAGTTCGGCCATGCGGATCAGTAGCCGGCTCTTGTCCGGGAAGTAGCGGTAGAACGTCGAGCGCGCGATGTCGGCCTCGGCGGCGATGCGCTGGACCGCGAGTTCGGTGAAGGTCGCGCCGCCGCCGAGGAGTTCGTCGACCGCCGACAGCACTCGCCGTTCGACGGCCTCGCGGCGTTCGTCGCGCTGGGCGCGCCCGGCGCCCGGGGCGCGGGTCAGTGAGGGCATGCGAGCTCCCCGGGTGTGGCACTGCGGTGACGGTGCGACGGGGGAGTCATGGGGCCATTGTGCCGCAACGCGGGTGACACGCCGAGGTGGAGCGAAAAGTATTGACAAGAGACGTTTTCCATCTCACTCTCTCATGTGAGACATGGTGTCCGAACACTATGTCCCGTCGCGGGAGTTTCGATGCGCACTGAATACGCCGAAGTCGTCATAGTCGGAACGCGGTGCGCCGGTACCGCGGCCGCCATCGAATTCGCCCGTGCGGGGAGACGGGTCATCGGCCTGGACAGCGGGCGCTTCCCGTCCGACACGCTGTCCACGCATCTGCTGTGGCCCACCGGCGTCGCCGAGCTGGCGGCGCTCGGCGCGCTCGAGCGGGTCCTGGCGCTGGGCGCGCCCAAGCTGCACACGGCCTTCGCCGGTGGAGCGGGCTACGCGGTGCGCACCGACTTCGCACCGGTCGGCGGCGTGAATTACGCACTGTGCGTGCGCCGTTCGGGCCTGGACGCGGCCCTGGTGAGCACGGCCCGCGACCACGGCGCGGATCTGCGCGAGGGCGCGCTGGTCACCGAATTGATCCACGAGCGGGACCGCGTCGCGGGCGTCCGCTACCGCGACCGCGGCGGCGTGCTCACCGAGGTGCGCGCCCCGCTGGTCATCGGCGCGGACGGCCGGCGCAGCACCGTCGCCCGGCTGGTGGGGGCCCAGACGCCCTACCGAGACGCCCCCAGCGGCCGGGCCTGCTACTTCGGCTACTGGCACGACGCGCATCCCGGACAGCGCGGGATCGCGGCGCAGTGGCGCAGCGGTGATCTGCTCGGCACCGCGTTCCCCTGCGACGGCGATCTGGTGCTGTGCCTGATCCAGCCGCCGATCGAGCGCGCCGAGCGTGGGGTGGGCGCGGCCGAGCCGCTGTACCGCAACTTCATCGCCGAGATCCCGGAACTGGCCGCGCGCCTGCGGGATTGCACGCCGGCCGGCCGCGTGCGCACCGCCTTCGACCTGGTCTCGTACTTTCGCCGCTCGTCCGGTCCCGGCTGGGCCCTGCCGGGCGACGCCGGCCATTTCAAGGATCCCATCACCGCGCAGGGCATTCGGGACGCGCTGCGGTACGGCGGGCTGCTCGCGCGCGCCGCCGCACCCGTGCTGGACGATCCGGTCGCCCTGGACGCCGCGCTGCTCGGCTGGGAGCGGCAGCGGGAACTGGACTGCCTGCCCATCTATCAGTGGACCAATCGGCTCGCCCGCGGCGCGGCCATGACTCCGCTGGAGGTGGAGTTGTATCGCGCCGCGGACGCCGATCCGGGCCTGGCCGCCCGGGTGCTCGAAGTCATGACCCGCGTACGCCCGCCGGAACAGATGCTGCCGCTGCGTGTTTCGGCGCAACTGGCCGCCCGCGCGGTGCGCAGGCACGCACCGGTCCCCGTGGCGCACACGCTCGTGCGCGAACTGCTCGACACCGCCACCGAACACCATCAGCGCCTGCGCGCCCGCTGGGACGGCCTGCCGCCCCTGCCCGCGCGGACGGACACCGCCATCGGTTCGCCGAGCTGATTCGGCCGCTCTCCCGGCACTTCGCCGCACCTGCGGCGGCGGCGCGTCCGAGCTGCTCGCCCCGGCCGCTGCCCCGCCCCGGCTCATCGTTTCCACTCACTCCGCCACCCGCCGATCCCGCTATTCCGCTACCTCCGGTCCCCGCTATCCCTGCCACCTCCGGCCCGCCATCGCCACCCGGCGGCGGCGCGCACCCTGCCCGTCCACCTCTTCGCCGTCATCGCCTCCGCGGACGCTTCGCCGCACCGTCCCGAGGCTCCTGCTGTCCGCGGCGGCTCCGCATCTCATCCGTTCGCACCGTCTCCGCACACCCTCCGCGCCCATCTATCCCACGTCCCAGGAGTGCTCCGTGAACCGCCGACCCGATACGCCCGTCCCCGCCATCTCCCGACGAAACATGCTGCGCGGCACCGCCTTGGCCGCGGCGGCGGTCACACTCCCCGCGGCCGGGCCGCTGCGGGCCCGCGCCGCCGCGCCCGGCCGGTCGGTCGCCGTCTTCGGCGGCGGCGTCTCGGGGCTGACGACCGCGCACGAACTCATCGACCGCGGCTACGAGGTCACCGTCTACGAACCGCTCGCGCTGGGCGGCAAGGCCCGCAGCATGCCGGTGCCGGGCACCGCGGCGGGCGGCCGTGCGGACCTGCCGGGGGAGCACGGGTTCCGGTTCTTCCCCGGCTGCTATCAGCACGTGCCCGAGACCATGAGCCGAATCCCGTTCGCGGGCAACGGCAACGGCGTCGCGGACAATCTCGTGCGGGTCGAGGCGACCACGGCGGGCTTTCCGAACCTGGCCCCGATCGTTCTCCCGGTGGAGGCCGGCGGCCTGGCCCAGCTGACCCCCGAGGTGATCCAGTCGACCATCTCCGGCGCGGTGGGCTTCATTCCGCAGCTGCCGCCCGCCGAACTGGCGTTCTTCGTCCAGCAGATGATGCGTTGGTTCACCAGCTCCACCGAACGGCGCTTCGGGGAATGGGAGTACCGGTCCTGGACCGATGTCATGCAGGCGAACGGAAAGTCGACCGCCTACCGCGAGTACCTGGTGAACGCCCTGACCCGAATCACCGTGGCCGCCAAGCCGCATCGCAGCTCCGCGCGCACCATCGGCACGATCGGCGAGGCGCTGGTGCTGGCCGGAACCGGCCTGGTGCCGGGCTATCAGGGCGGCGTCGATCGCATTCTCAACCGCCCCACCAACGAGGCGTGGATCGACCCGTGGGTGGACCACCTGCGCGGGCGCGGCGTGCGATTCGTCATGGGGGCCAAGGCGACCGGGCTCCAGTTCGACGGCGGCCGGATCAGCGGGGCGAGCGTGTCCGGGGTCGGCCGGGTGGAAGCGGACTGGTACGTGTGCGCCATGCCGGTCGAGCGCACCGTGCCGCTGCTGAGCGACTCGATCCTGAACGCCGATCCGAGCCTGGACGGCATGCGGAACCTGGAGGTCGACTGGATGGTCGGCATCCAGTACTACCTGACCACCCCAACCGAACTCCCCGAAGGACATGTCGCGGCCCTCGGCTCACCCTGGGCGCTGACCGCGCTGCGCCAAGCTCCCATGTGGGTGGGCGACTTCGCCGCCCGCTACGGCGACGGCACCGTCCGCGAATGCCTGTCGGTGGACGTCTCGGACTGGGACACCCCGGGCATCCTGTTCGGCAAGACGGCCAAACAGTGCACCAAAGACGAAGTGGCGCAGGAAGTATGGGCCCAGCTCAAAGCCTGGCTCAACACCGGCACCGGCTGGCTGCGCGACGAGGACATCCACTCCTGGTTCCTGGATCCCGGCGTGCACTGGGACGGCGGCGCCGCCGTCAACGACACCCCGTTGCTGGTGAACACCGCGGGCTCCTACGACCATCGCCCCACCTCGCACTGCGGCATCGAGAATCTCTTCTTCGCGGGCGATCACGTCCGCACCCACATCGATCTGGCGACCATGGAGGGCGCCAACGAATCCGGCCGCACCGCCGCCAACGCCATTCTCGACGCGGCCGCCGACAACGCCGCCCGCGCACCCATCTATCCGCTGTTCGCGCCGCCGATCTTCGAGCCGCTCAAACAGCTCGACGCCCAGCGCTACCGGGCGGGCCTGCCGCACGTGCTGGGCTGAGGGCGTCCCCGGCCACAGCGGATCCCACGTGACCCGGCGGGACTGTTAGGGTGTGCCGACCGTGCCGGAAGGGGAGTCGTGTCCTACGTTGTCAGTCCGTATGCCGTTGACCTGGAAGGCCTTCGGTTGATCGGGTCCTATGGCCAGGAATTCGTCGACGATATCGTGCGATCGGCGCCTGCCAATGTGCTCGAGCGGCTCGACGAGGCCGAGGACGTGGGACTCACGCCCGGCGACGTCATTCGGCAGCTGCTGCGCGGGGAACCCATGCACCGGGACTTCGGGCCGTCCTACGGGCACGCGCTCGAGGCGCTGTGCCGGCACAGCGGCACTCAGCTGAACAACGCGCACTGGGCCGGTATGCGATTCGGGTATTTCGCCCTGGTGCAGAACGCGCTGGCCGAGATCGGCGTGGACTTCGATCCGTCCGAGTTGGTGCTGAGCGGATCGCCGGTGAATCTGCCCGAGATCGAGGACTTCCCGAGCATCGGCTACCTCGACAATCGCGAGATCAAGTCGCTGGCCGAGATTTTCGCGGACGCCGACCTCGATCGGCTGGCCGACGACACCGTGCGGGCATCGGTCGCCGATCTGGTCGAGTGGCTGCGCGTCTGTCAGGACAACGGCACCGGGCTGGTGTGCTTCTACTACTAGAACACCCGCCCGGGCACCGCGGCCCGGTCAGGACACCGGTTCCCAGTGCAATTCGTTCAGGGCCTCGTGCCGGTCGTTGACCCAATCCCACATCAGGCGCGCCACCAGTAGCGGATCCTGCACGCTGGTGGTGACCATGTCCCCGTCCCGGTATTCCAGGATGTACTCGTCCGGCGCTTCCCGATACGTCTGGATGAAGGTGCCCTCGTTGCCGGGTTCGTCCACGATCAGGAACGGCTTGTTCGTCAGCACGTGCAATTGCGGTATCCAGGAACGCAATTGCCGCGGGGTGAGGGTGCGGAAGTAGCGCGCGCCGCCGAGATTGACCCGCAGCTTGCGCGGTTCGGCCCGCTCCAGGGTGCCGTCCGTCGGATCGTAGAGCGCGAAATCGGTGTCGGCGATGAGTTCTTCGATCCACAGCAGCGCCCGCCAGGCGGCGTGCTCGGGCACCGAGATGCGGATGCAGTCGCCCGCGGGTTCGAGGATGATGCGGCCGTTCCACACCGGAATCTCGGTGTTCCAGCGCCACAGGTCGGCCAGGATCAGACCTAGGCTGACCGCGGCGGGGGTTCCGAGTCGGGATTCCAGGTAGCCGGCGACCTCGTGCGGCGCGGCGACGGAATCGGCCGGTAGGACGATGAATTCGCAACTCACGCGGACCAAACTAGTCCACTCGCCCGACACACGGGGGACCGAACCCGTCGGGATCGGGTAACCGGGCGCCCGCGCCGTAGGATGCGCGGGTGACCGGATACGACGACTTCGATGGATTCGAGCATCTCGACACCTCCACCCTGCACCCGCGCCAGCAGCAGATTCTGGCCGCGATCCGGGATTGGGTGCAGCGGCACGGGTATTCGCCGAGCACCCGTGAGCTCGGCGAGGCGGTGGGATTGCGGTCGGGGTCATCGGTGTCCAGGCATCTGAAGGCGCTGGAGGATCGCGGATTCCTGACCCGCAGCGAATCCGTCACCCGGCCCATGGATGTGCGGTTGTTCCTGAAGGCGTCGCACACCCGGGCCGACTCGGAGAATACGGTGTCGGTTCCGGTCGTCGGCGATATCGCCGCGGGTGCCCCGATCCTCGCCGAACAGCACACCGACGACATTCTCTCGCTGCCCCGGGAATTGGTGGGTCGCGGCACCGTATTCGGTCTGCGGGTGCGCGGTGACTCGATGATCGAGGCCGCAATCTGCGACGGTGACATCGTCGTCATTCGGCAGGAGAGCGAAGCGCATTCCGGTGAGATCGTCGCGGCCATGATCGACGGCGAGGCCACGGTGAAGGTGTATCGCCGCAGCAACGGACACGTCTACCTGGAACCGCGCAACCCCGCCTACAGCGTCATCGACGGTGACAAGGCCACGATACTCGGCAAAGTCGTCTCGGTTATGCGTCGCGTCTGAGACGATCTCCCCGGGTCGATGTGCAGTTCGCCGGGCGGGCAATGCCCATACCGGCAAACTTCCTAATGTTGGAGACTGTCCAGTTCCAATTGGACATTGGTTCGGCGCTCGACAAGAATTCGACCCGTTCTGACAAATTCATGACGGGGAGTATCGAATGTCGTTGCTGCGCAAGGCCGGAATGGGCCTCGCGATCATGTCGATGGCGGCGATGGGTGCCATGGCCGCAGGGCCCGCCTCGGCGGCGGGAGAAGAGCCGGTGTTCACCGCGGCTGCCGGTGATCTCTTCGGGGCGCTCGCGCTCTCGCGGAGCACCGGAAACGTGGCGTACGCGGTCAACTACGGCAGCTACGGCGCCGCGGAGAGCGCCGCTATCGCCAAGTGCGGGCAGAACGACTGCGAGTCGGTCGTTCGTTTCGCCAATGCCTGCGGTGCGGTGTCGCAGGGCGCGGACACCCGCTTCGGCTGGGCGTGGGCGCCGACCAAGGCCGAGGCGGAGAAGGGTGCGACCGACGTGCTGGGCAACAGCGCGCCGCAGTTCCCGGATCTGGGCTCGTCCTCGCCGCGGGCGGCCAAGGTGATCCTGTCCGCGTGCACCGATAACGCGCGCTGATCACGGTCCGAACCTGATGTGCGCCGTACCGGATTCGTCCGGTACGGCGCACATTTGTCTCATCGGGGCACAAGCCTCGCGAAAACCCCTGTGCGCATCATCGTTTCAGTGCGTCGCCAGCCGCTCGGTGGACTGCTCCGCCAGCGCCCGCGCGACATTCTCCACCCCCGCTCGCACCACCGAGCCGTACCCGTCGTCGTCGAGCACGTCCAGGCGGTCGCGGGCGGCCAGCAGGTGCCGCTGAGCGGTCTCGAACGCGCCCAGCCGCCGGTAATTGTCGGCGAGATTCAGGTGCAACGACGGGTAGAACCCGCTGACCTGCAGCGTCGAATGATGTTCGCGCGCCCGGGCGTCGGTGAGCGCGTCCGCGGCGTCCAGCGCGCGCACGTCCCAGGTGAGCGCGTCGGCCGGATGGTCGTGCAGATCGGCCAGGAAATGCCCGATGGTCACCCGATGCAGCGCGTCGCCGTTCGCCCCGACCGAATCCCAGAGCGCGGCAAGCTGTTCCCGCGCCCGCGCGGCGTCGCCCTCCCGGCCCAGGGTGACGGCGGCGTTGATGGCGTCCATGGTGCTGTCGGTCATGGCGGACACCGTAGCGACGGGGTCCGACAGGTTCGGTGTCGTCGGCGTCCGCACCCGGGTCGTTCAGCGCGGAATCCGCGCCCGCCCGCCCTCGCCGGCGATGCGGCCCTTGCGGATGAGTTCGCGCTTCGTGCCGGGGGTCAAAGTGATCTGCTCACTGTCGCCCTCGACGGGGGAGTCCTCGAAACCCGGTGCGGGATTGGGCTTCACGAACAGCGTCACGGTGGTGCCCTCGGTGAAACCGTTGCGCTTCATGAGCGAGGCGGAGGCGGTGTTGTGGTTCTCGACGTCGGTGACGATGCGCCGCGCGCCGCTGTTGAACAGGGTTTCGCAACAGGCGTTCATCAACCGGCCGGCGATACCGCGGCCCTGCATGTCGGGCGCGACGGCGATCCATTCCAGATACGCCCAGTCGTCACGGAGTTCGAACTCCATGGAGCCGAGCACGAATCCCACCACGCGATCGGAGTCCACCGCGACCCAGCACGAGCGGCTGGGGCTGTCCAGGTGTTCGGCCACCGAGGTGAGCGACCAGGACGTGTAGGGCTTGGTATTGGTGTCGAACACCTCGTAGCCCAGATCCAGGACCTGGCGGAGATGGCCGAGCCCCATGGGCACGATGGCTATGGCGGGTTCCATAGCCGACAGTTTGCCAGTAATCGGGCCCCGGGGATCGCCCGCCGTGCTCACGCGCCTTTGCGAGCCTGTTTGGCGGGCGCTTTCTTCGCGGTCTTCTTGGCGGCGGCTTTCTTGGCGGGCGCCGCGGCCTTCGCGGTGGATTTCGTGGCCTTGGCGGGTGCGGCTTTCGCGCCGCCGCGGCCGGAGGCTTCCAGGCTGCGCTGCAATGCGGCCACCAGATCCACCACCTCGGCATCCATTTCGGGTGCGGCGGACTCGGGCGCGCGGGTGACCTTGGTGCTGCCGCTGGCGATCGCCTCGTCCAGGAGCTTCTTCAATTCGATCTGATATTCGTCGACGTACAGGGTCGGATCGAAATCGTCGGACAGCGTATCGACCAGGGTTTCGGCCATTTTCAGTTCCTGCGGCTTGGGCGCGGGCACCCCGTCCAGCTTCTCGAACGCCACCGAGCGCACCTCGTCCGGCCACAGCAGCGTCTGCAGCGTCAGCACCCCGTCCCGCACCCGCAGCGCCCCCAGCCGGGTCTTCTGCCGCAAGGTGAAGTGCACCAGCGCGATCCGGTCGGTTCGCTCGAGCGTCTTCGCCAGCAGCACATAGGCTTTGGGCGTGGTCGAATCGGGTTCGAGGTAGTAGCTCTTGTCGAACAGAATGGGGTCGATCTGTTCGGTCGGTACGAACTGCAATACCGGGATCTCGTGTTTCTCGGCGGCCGGCAGTTTCGCGAAATCCTCGTCGGTCAGGATCACCCGGTCCCCGTCCGGAGATTCGTACGCCTTGTCGATATCGGCGTACTGCACGGGCTGCCCGTCGACGGTGCACAACCGCTCGTAGCGAATACGCCCCCCGTCGGCGGCGTGGACCTGATGAAATTTGATGTCGTGGTCCTCGGTGGCGGTATAAACCTTCACCGGGACGTTGACCAACCCGAACGCGATGGAGCCCTTCCAAATGGACCGCATTGCCCGATCGTAGCTCGGAAGGGCTCGCTCGGCAGTTAACACGCTTCCGACCGGTAGGTTTGTGCGGATCTCATTGTTGGCGGCCGCGGGCATAATGACGTCGTGGCAACCGTGGTGGCTTTGCACGCTCATCCCGATGACGAGGTGCTGCTGACCGGCGGCACCCTGGCGAAATTGGCGGCCGCCGGGCACCGGACGGTCATCGTGGTCGCGTGTGACGGGCACATGGAGCAGTTCGACGAGCCGGTCGCGCCGCGCTTGCGCGAATTGCAGGCCAGTGCGGTTATTCTCGGCGTGGACAGGGTCGAACATCTCGGCTTCGCAGATAGCGGGCACGGGCCGATTCTGTATCCGAATCCGCCGGGTCGAACGCTGTTCATGCGTGCCGATCCCGGCGAAGCCGCCGAACGACTGGCGAGGATCCTGTCGCAGGAGCGACCCGAGGTGTTGCTCAGCTATGACCGCCACGGCGGCTACGGTCACCGTGATCACGTTCGTGTCCACGAGGTGGGGCAGCTGGCGGCCGCGCTGGCGGGTGTGCCCCGGGTTCTGGACGCGACGCTGCCGCGGGAGTTGCTGATGCGGCTCAGCGCGCCGGCCCGGCTGTTCGGGTACGACACGTCTGCCGTCCGCGGCGGCTTCACCGCCCGCGCCGAAATCACCCACCGGATAGACGTTTCCGAGTTCGCGGCGCTGCGGCTGGGGGCGTTGGCGGAGCACCGCTCAGTTCTTGCCGGTGGCGGCCGGTTCGCCAGGGTTGCTCGTGGCCTGCGCCGAATACCCGCGCCGGTGCAGGCCAGGCTGTTCCGCTGGGAATGGTTCGCAGAGGAAGGGGTCGGGCCGGGGGTGTCCGTTCCGCTCGACGACATCTTCATACCGGCGCGGACCACACCGCGCTCGGGTCCGGGAAACGGTTCTCGCTAGTCGGCGAGGACCGGATACCGGCGGGCGTACCAGGTTGAGAGAAACCTGGGGGCCCACCAGTTCTGGGCCCCCATCATCGTCATGAGCGCCGGCGCCAGGACCATTCGGATCAGGGTCACATCACTCAGCACCGCCAGAGTCATGCCGACCCCGAACAGTTGCAGGAACTCGACGCGAGACATGGCCAGGGTCATGAACACGATGCACATCACCAGCGCGGCGGGGACGAATATCCTGGCGCTCGCCGAAACACCCGAGACGATTACCGTCGGCAAGTCGTCCACCGAACGCCCGGATTTCATCCACTCGCGGCGAAAACTCGCCAGGAGGAACACCTCGTAGTCCATGGACAGCCCGAAGGCGATGCAGAAGACCAGGACCGGGGTCATCGAATCGATGTATCCGGTGGCCGTGACGCCGAGAGGGCCCGCGAGATGCCCTTCCTGGAAGATCCACACCAGTGCGCCGAAAGGCGCGGCCAACGAGAGCGTATTCAGCACAATCGCTTTGAGCGGCAGCACGATACTGCCGGTGAACAGGAAAAGTAGTATGAGGGTAACCGAGACCATGATCAAGATGGCGTAGGGCAGCCGATTCCCTACCGATCGGACCGAGTCGGTGTTCATGGCCGCGAATCCGCCCACCAGAATCGGACCCGGTGATTCCACCGACCGGATATCGGCCAGTTGCTTCTTTCCTTCCTCGGAGTACGGGTCGGCGGCCGACGCCACCGTCAGGACGGCGTCCCCCGACTCGACGCGAAGGTCCGCGGGTCCGCTGATCCGCACGCCGTTCGAGAAGAGAGTGTTGTTCGCCCGCACGAATTTGACGCCGTCGATCCGGGAAATCTCCGCCGAGTATGACGTCAGCGCCTCGTCCCGGCTCGGCGCTTTCGGCAGCACGATCTGGATGGACGATTGCGAGTCGACCGTGAACTGTTCACGAATGATGTCGCCGACCTGTCTACTCGGGACGGATGCCGCGAGTACGCGATCATCGGGATACCCGAAGTTCACCGCCAGGAACGGCGCGCACAGGGTAAGCAGCGCCGCGATGCTCAGCACGACCGACAGGGTCGGTCTCCGGACCGCGAACTCGGTCAACACGATCAGTCGTGCCCGCGTACGCAATCTCGACCGGAACGGTGGCGAAAGACTCGGCAGGAGCCGGCGGACATCGAGGGCATCGATCCGGTCTCCGATGACCAGCAGCATCGCCGGAACCAGGACGATCGAACTGAGCGCCGAAGCGGCGACGACCGCGATACCGACGTAGGCGAACGATCTCAGGAAGAACTGCGTGAAGACCAGCAGGCCAGCGAGGCCGGCGCCGACAATGCACGCCGAGAACAGCACGGTGCGGCCCGCCACCCGCATCGCGCCCAGAACGGCCGGTTCGGTCGGCAGGCCCCGTGCACGTTCCTCCCGGTATCTGGTGACGATCAGCAGGCTGTAGTCGATGGCCAGCGCGAGTCCGAGGACGGAGGCCACATTCAGTGAAAAGATCGACACTTCGAACAGTTCGGAGGAAAGCCGCAAGATCCCCAGGGTGATCACGATCGAGCACAGGCCACCCAGGATCGGCAGGGAGGCCGCGACCACTCCGCCGAATACGAATATCAGCACCACCAGTGTCGCGGGCAAGGCGATGCGGTCCGCGCGGGAAATATCCTCCCCCGCCACCCGGCTCGCGTCGATGAGGAATCCGTAGGTACCGCCGATTCGAATCGTGACGCCGTCGAATCGCATGGCATCGATGTCCGCCCTGATGGATCGTGCCGACGCATCGTCCGGCACGCTCGCGAGAACTACCGCATCGTGCCCGGACCTGCCGCGCAATGCCTGTGCCTCCGATGGTGATGCGGCCGTCCAGTACGACGCGACGCCGGTGGTACCCGAGGTGGCCTTCACGAAGTCGGCGAGCCTCGTGCCCGCCGCGACGGCCGGTGCGCTGTCGACCCCGCTGTCGGCGGACACCATGATGACGAGGTTGGGACTCGTGCCCATCCGGTTTTCATAGATGTATTCGGCTGCTTTGACGGACTCGAGGTCGGACGACAGGAATCCGCCGGGCTGCAAATGCTGCTGTACACCCATCCCGAAGAATCCGCATATCGCCGTGACGGCACCGACCAATACGATGGCCGACCACGGCCGCCTGGCTATGCACATCAAGACGCGGTCGAGCATGTTCTTCTCCCGGCAGGGTCGGGCAGCTTGTCGGTTCGGTGGCAGCGCCCTGTCCGCTCCGATTCATCGTCGGTCGGCCGCAAACCTGTCCTCTCGGTTCCAGTTCGTCTCATCGGCTGTGGAAATAAGATCCGCGGCGGCCTCCACCCCGCCGACCGATACCCCGGTCTCCAGATTCGTCACCCCCCGATCGGCGAGAAGCCGGAGCTGATCGCGGACCCCCGACCTCGAACCCGCGATGATGAAGCGATCGAGCAGATACTCCCAGACACCGAATTCCTGTGCCAATTCCACATATCGGGCGCGCATGGCGTCCGGCTGGCGTCCGTGCAGCCCCAGGTCGTAGTTCGCAGCGAGCCGGCGTATTCCGTCGTGCAGATCGGGTGGTACGAACTTCGATGCCATATCGCCGCGTGCCAGGTGATGCGCGAAAGAGGCCGTGAGCCATCCCGTTTCCCGCACCGCGGCGTCGGCATCCTCGCTGATCCTGACGGCGCCGCAGTTCCACCAGAGATCGAAACCCGTATCGGCTCCGCCTGTCCGGTCCCGCGTCGTGGCGATCACCTCGCGGACACCGTCGACGACGTCCTCGCTGTGGCCCAGGCCGAGTATCACACCGTCGGCCAGTTCGGCGGCCAATCGCAGCGAGTTCACGCCGTGCGCGGCGAGGTAGATCGGCACCGGCGCTTCGGGTTTCGATCGCAATCGCACCGTGGCGCCGCGCCACCGGCCGGTCCCTTCCCGCAATAGACTTCGCAGGCACAGCACGTACTCCCGAAGCTCACTCAGCCGCGCCGGCCGGGCGCCGAGATTGATGACCCCGCTGTCGCCGGTACCGATCCCGAGGAATGCGCGGCCCGGTATCAGCGATGCCAGCGACGCTGCCGCATTGGCCGTCACCACCGGATGCCTGGTAAGCGGATTGGTCACCGAGACTCCGATCGCGGCACCGCGGATCGCTGCGGCGATATGGCCCAGGGTCAGCCAGCAGTCGGGAGCCACAGCCGGCGAGTCCCACACCGAGACGCGCACGGCGCCGGCCGCATCGGCCAGCTCCGCGCAGCGCCGGGCCTCGCGCACCGTCGCGCCGCAGATATTGACCCCGACGCCGATCGCCGCCGGACGCCCGCCCGCCATCACACGAATCCCGGGGTATCGACCGAATCAACCTCGGGAACAACGGAGTTGAGCCAGTTCGCGGATCCGGCGCGCTGGTAGTACACGTGCGATTCCCAGTCGACCGCGGCCAGCGTCCCGTGGTTATCGATGATCGTCAACCGTTCGGTGCGATCCGCGTTCATCGCGAGCACGTATGCCGGGTGGTCGACGAACTCCTGATGATCAGTGACGACAAGGACACTGCGTGCTCGTCGAAGGCTTTCGAGAATGTTCGGCTCGGATGTTCCTTCGCCCAAAATCCTTTCGACCTCCCACGGGGAATACAGCGGATCGAAAACCGTGAACCGGACGCCGAGTCGGCGCAGTCTGTCCGCGATTCCCTTCGTCGGGCTGTGGACGTCCACCTTCACCGCCCCGCGGCAGGCCAGACCGAGAACGACGACGGGCCCGGTCTCCGCGACCGCGTCCGCGACCAGGGTGCGCATCAGATCGTCGGTGTCGATGGTCGCGCTCAGCAACGACAGCGACTCGGGTCGCTCGGCGCCCTGAATGAGATAGCGGCTGGACAGGGGGATGCAGTAGCCGCCGGTGCCGAAACTGGGGTGGAAGGTGTGAATGTTCCATTTCGTACCGGCCAGCCGAAGCACCTCCACGATGTCGATGCCGGGATAGGCGAGTGTCAGCTGGTTGGCGAAGGTGATGTCCAGGTGCCGGTAGGCGTTCTCCACGCACTTCACGAGTTCCGCCTCGCGATGCGAGGGCGCATGGTGCAGTGTGCGGTTCACCAGCGACAGGACGGCTCCGGCCAGTTCGCTCGATCGCGGGCCGTAGCCGCCGTAAATGCGGTCCAGGGTTGCGAATTGGAATCCCGGACCCAGGAACCAGTCTCGTCGCGGTGCGACCGCGATGAGGATGTCGCTGCCGGCGCGAAGCCCGTAACTGCTGATGATCGGGACGATGAACGTGTCGATGGTCCCCGGCGTCAGTGTCGACTCGATGATCATCAGCGGGGCCTCCCCCCGCCAGCATCCCGCGGCGGCGGCCCCGGCGATCTTCCTGGTCACGTCCTCCAGCGCGCCGAGATAGGGCTCGCCGTCCCGCTCGGTCGGAACGGCGATCATGTGGACGGGGACCTCCGGGCGGAGCAGTATCGCCGAACTCGTGGCGAATCTGGTTCCCGGCAGATCGGCAGCGCGCCGCTCGGCTACGCAGTTCGAATTCGGGTCGTACCCTCGCACCGGCACGCCCGCCTCGGCGAAATATCGTGCGGTGGAGAATCCGATGTGGCCGAGCCCCCAGACCCCGAGAAAACTGGAACCATCGAGCAGAGTGTCACTGATCTTCATAACTAACCATCCCGTCCCTGCCGATAGGCAGAACCTGCCATCCTGTGGTGTGCGACTTCCCCGAGTCGTAGGCGATGACCGAGGCCGGAACCGATTGCTGGATTTTCAACAGACGGCCGACATACTCCCCGAGTATTCCGATGCACATCAACTGAACGCCCCCGAAGGCGCATATAACCGCGATGGTCGAGGCCCAGCCGGAGACCGTATTACCGACCGCATGACTGATGGCCGCGAATACGGACAGCAGCAGTGCCGCGGCGAAACCCAGGGCGCCGCACCAGGTCGCCACTCGAAGGGGAACAAGTGAATACACGATGGCCGAGTCCATGGCGAGATGCCACATCCGCGACAGTGTGTATTTCGATGCACCCGCATCCCGCGCACCGCGCCGGTAACTAACTTCGGCGGAAGGAAATCCGAGCGCAGGGACGACGATCCGCAGCACGCGGCCGTGCTCGGATGTCGACAGCACCGCGTCCACCGTCAGTCGTGACATCAACCGATAGTCGCCCGCGTCCAGGGGCAGATCGATGTGCGACAACCGGCGGAGCAGCCGGTAGAAGATCCGTGCTGTCTGGCGTTTGAAGTAGGTGTCGCTGGATCGATCCCCACGCACCCCGTAGACGACTTCGACATCCTCGTCGAGTGCGATCGCCAGCATCTCGGGGATCAGTTCCGGCGGGTCTTGCAGGTCGGCGTCCAAGGACACCGTCCATCGCCCCTCGGCGCACGACAGGCCGGCCGACAGCGCGGCTTGATGTCCCGCGTTCGCCCGCAGCCGGACGATTCGCAGTTCTCCCCAGGACCGTGCGCACAGCAGCAGGATGCCCGCCGTCGAATCGGAGGAGCCGTCATCGACCGCGATGACCTCGTATCGCTGGGCGAGTCCGTCCAGCGCCGCTCGCAGCCGCTTCAGAAATTGCGGAAGAATGAGCTCTTCGTTGTAGATCGGAACGACGACCGATAAATCCGGGGAAGCAGCTTCGGAAACGGTCTCGGTATTTCCTGGCACGTGGAGACCCCCGGTTAATTGGGTAGGGTTGTGTTTTTCATGTTGTCCCACAGAGTGTCGATGGGAATGTTCAGGCCGGAACAGATCGATATTCTCGTCTCCCGCTGTTCGTTTGCCAGCGGTGAGATATTGTCATCTATCACCGTCCGGGCATGTCGGAGGCTTCCGCAATTGGCGATCAGTATCGGAGGGGGAGTGTCGACGTACACAATGGTTCGCGTGCCGTCCGGAGGTCGTCGCAAATACCATGCGCCCTGCATCGTTCCGTAAACAGGGGGCAGGGAATAGGCCGGTCCGAGTCGCTCGAGCACACTGGATCGCCAGTAGTCGCCCGCGATCACGATTGTTCGTTCCCGCTCGGTGTCGGGAACCTCGTTCACGGTCCTGCCGACCGCCTCGGCCAGCAGATTCCAGTCGTGCCGATGACTCGGGATCAGGTAGCGGGTGGCACCCCCCATCCACTGCGGGCCGACCGGAACGAAGGCCGGCATCAGGACCACGATGGATGCGATGATCGCTGCCCACTGCACCCGCCAGATGCGACCCTGACACCAGCCGATCTCGCCGAGTCCGACCGCGCCGGCGGCGAGGGCGAGGGGAAAAACGCCTCCGAGGTAGTTGCGGCGGAGCATGGCGACCCACACCAGGGCGAGCAGCAGGACCACCACCACACCCAGGAAGCGGTAGCCGGACGCCTTGCGAAGCAGGAACCACAGCCCCGCACCGAAGAGCACCGTCCCGACCAGGCCGAGCGAGCCGATGACGGACGGTACGAATATCAATCTGCCGCCGAATTCCGAAATGTCGGACCAGATCGCGGGGCCTTCGATCAGTTGCGGCCACCCGTTGCGGGCCTGCCACAGCAGGCTGGGAATCATGGAGACGATCGAGATCGCACCCGCGGCATACACGATCGGCCGGGTGAAGAACCGGCGCGGTCCAGCGACCGCGATCGCGATGACGGTGAGTCCCCAGAAAGTGGGAATCAGGTACTTGCCCTGCAGCGCAAGCACTGTCGCACCCGCAATGGCAATCCACAACCGGTCGGAGTCCTCCTTGACCCAGCGGACGAGGAGCCAGATCACGGTGCTCCACATCGCCATATCGACGGCGTCCGTGGTCAAGGCCCTGGAGTGCGAGAGTGCGTAGGGGCTGATGGCGAAGGCGCACGCCGCGAGCAGTTGGACCCGCGGGCCACCGCCGAACTCCCGGCTCAGTAGGGCGCACATGTAAATCCCCACCGCCACGGCTATCACCATGGGGAACCGCAGAAGTGCGAGGTTGCCGGGATCGATGATGTCGGCCGCGTGGGCGAGTGTCGCGACCAGCCATGGCTGGTCGGCATACCCCCAACTGGGGTAACTACCGGCCACCAGATAGAAGTACTCGTCACCGGTGACGTCGTAGCCACCCTGCGTGAGGCACATCAGGGCGACATATGAGACGACCAGAACATGAACGAGTCTGGAGAACAGGGGGTCGTCGCTTCGAGTGCTCGTGCCTGCGACCGTCGGTGCGGACCAACTCATCGTTATCGGCCGCCTACGAGTCGTGCGGTCACGGTCACGGTCCCGGGCGCCGGTGGGCTCGCATACCGCGGGCTCGTATCGGCGTCGAGCGGCCGACGGGCATGGGCGCGCAGGCTGACACCCGGCAGCCCGCCCAGGGGAAGCAGGCGCTCGACCGCGACAACCCATCGCAGCAGCCGATTCACCACCGCGTGCACTTCGCCCAGGTCGCTGCCGGTGGATCGTCTCCGCTTGACTCGGACGAGCGGGCTCAGCAATACCATCCACGATTTGCAGTACAGGACTTCGAATCCCGCGTCGGTCAGCAGCGACAGGAGCTCGTCCCTGCGGTACCTGCGAACGTGCCCGACAGCGCAGTCGTGGTCCGACCACAGGGTCGGATCGGCCGGCACGGTGACCAGCAGACTGCCGCCCGGCTGCAGTGCGCGATAGATCTCGTCGACCGCCGAGCCGTCCTCCACGATGTGCTCGAGCACGTCGAAGGCCACGACGAGAGCAACGGAAGTATCCGCGACCGGAAGTGACCGCGCATCGGCCTGGAGTACGGCCAATCCTCTGTCCGCGGCCATGCGGGCGGCGGACAGGGTGTACTCGACGCACACCGCCGACCACCCGTTCCGTACCAGTACCCGTGTGTTGCCGCCGCCCGCGGCGCCCACGTCCAGCGCGACTCCCGGCGGCAGCCCCCGCAGCATCTGCGAGAGCAACTTGCGGCGTTCGACGTACCACCAATGTCCGTCTTCGAGGCGGACGACCTCTTTGAGTTCGTACTCGTTCACGGTATGTGCCTCACGCTAACTCGTGCTGTCGACTTCGTGTGCCGCGACGATCCTGGGCAACGTCGCATCCCGGTCGTGCTCGATTCCGCTCGTCCCCGCGGGCCGCGTCGCGATCCGCCGATCATCGCCACCGAGTACGCATCTGCCGGTGTCTATCTCGAACTCCCACCCGTGCATCTGGCAGGTGAGAATGCCGTCGTCGACGGTGCCGAACTTCAGTAGGTCGGCCTTCATATGGGGGCAATAGCGTTGCACGACACGGTCATCGATCCGGATCAGGTCGTCCGTATCGGCGGCTTCTTCGATGCCGCTCTCGATGAACTCGATCCGGCGGTGGGACAGGCATTGGAAGAACGCCGGTACGTGCTCGTTGAACGGGCCCTTCCGTGACGCTTCGAATCGGCAGGACAGAAATAGGCCGTTCTCCCAGTCCTCGTCCCGGCGGCGCACCGCATCGGCGATGATTTCCCAGGGTATGCGAAAGCTGTGCTGCCAATGCTGACCATTGAATTCGACGACGGCACGGTCGTGGAAGTCGAGGACGATCTGTTCGGTTGATCCCGCTCGTTCAACTTCCAGTAGAATTCTTCCGTTGATGCCGGCTGCAATATTGTCGGCGCGCGCCATGATCGGTTCGATCCACGCCTTCATCGACGGCAGCAGATCGTAGCCGCCGGTGGGCCACGCGGTCTTGATCTCATCGATCCTCGGCTGCACCCGCGACTTGTAATCGAGAATGTAACTTCGCTTGTCGCCCATTACGCGGGCCAGTTCCTCGGGATCCCGGTCATGTATCGACAACGCGCCGTCCGCCGAGAGTTCGATGACGGTGCCGGGCAGTATGGGATGACCGTTTTCTACACCGTTCGTGCGGAGGAATTCCAGGAATGCGAACTGATCCGGAAAAGCGTTCGACTCGTCGTCATCGAAGTCATTCAGATACAGGACGTCATCGTCGAGAAAGCAGGCGGGGCCGGCGAACGGAAATATGTGATCCGCCGCGTATTGATTGATATAGGTCATGGCTCGCGCCATGCCGTTCTTACGTTTGCGACGTCCTAGTGTCGCTTTCATTCGTTCGGGAAAGTCGTAGACCATGGGATACCAATTCGCGCCGGTGAACTGAACGAAATGGCCATGGAGCGGTCCGAGTGTATCAAGAGGAATTCGTTCCACCGGTCTGGAGTCGTTCTGGTTGTATATCTGCACACCGCGATCCGAAACGACTAATCCCGAGTCGCCGACCGGACTGCGTGCGGGTTCGGTGATGGTGTTGATCAAGACTCGTACATCGGCATCCAGTTCGGTGATCTCGTTGTTGCGCGTTTGTATGAGCCGATGGAACCCCAGCCCTTCCAGCGCGTGGCGGAGATCCGGAATCGGATAGTCCGGCAGCAGAACGGTCGTGTCCTTGGACATCCGTGTCCGCAGCCAGGTGCTGTCGAAATGGTCGTGGTGCAAATGCGAAATATAGAGATATTCGGCGTCGCAAAGCGCGCTCTGATCGATTTTCGTATTATCCGGAAATGGAACCCATGACCCGTAGAATGCCGGGTTGAACCATGGATCGCAGAGTATCCGACCGGCCGAGGTTTCCACAAGCAATCCGGCGTGACCCAATACGGTGATTTTCATGTGCAACTCCAGTACGTGGTAAGCGCTACACGTGCGGAACGGTGCCGAATCTCTCGAGCTCGGCCAACGGGGTGACAATCTCTTCGCCCACTCGCCAGGCCTCCTCGAGGTGCGGGAATCCGGAAAGAATGAAATCGTCGATGCCCATCGCCCCGAGTTCGGCGATCTTGGCGCGCACCGTGGCGAAACTGCCGACCAGAGACGCGCCGGCACCACCGCGCATCAGGCCGATACCGGCCCAGATTCCAGGACTGACTTCGAGATCTTGTGGATCACCGGTGCTGCGGTACCGCTCGTGAAGGCTGAGCATTCGACTCTGACCGGCTGATTCGCTCCGGCTCAGTACCTCGATGGTGCGGTCGAGATCGTCTCGCGCGAGGCCGGACATCAGATGGGCGGCTTCGGCCCATGCCGCGTCCTCGGTGTCGCGGGCAATGACATGGAATCGTGTTCCGACCCGCGCGCAACGGCCGTGAGCTGCTGCTGCGCGCCGGAATCGGTGGGCTCGATCCGCGATATCGGCTTCGGTATCTCCCCAGGAGAGATAGACATCGGCGCGCCGGGCCGCGGTATCGATCGATCCGTCCGAGCTGCCGCCGAAGAAGACTTCCGGCCGATTCCGCACACCCGGCCCGATGCACGCCTGCTCGACTGCGATGTGTTCACCGCCGTACGTGACGGATTCCCCGCGCATCAGGCCGTTGTAGACGGCCAGGAACTCGTCGGCTCGCCGCAGGCGTTCGGACTTCTGCAGAAAGTCACCGTACATACGCTGCTCGGCGGGATCGCCGCCGAGAACGATGTTGAGTCCAAGTCTGCCGGGGAAGGCCCGCTCGAACGTGGCCGCCATGGCGGCGCACAATGTCGGAGACATCATTCCGGGTCGCAGTGCGACCAGAAACCGGATGCGGTCGGTGGTGTGCGCGATCGCCGAACTGACCACCCACGCGTCCTCCGATCGTATTCCGACCGGTGTGAGCAGGGCATCGAAGCCGGCTTGCTCGGCAGCCATGGCAATCGACGACATGTAGCCGATCGACGGCTTGCGCGGTGGAGTGCCGATCGTGGCCTCGGTTCCGCCGTTCCCGTCGAACAGTGTTCCCTTCGTGCCGGTTGCGATGGTCCGGCCGTCGACCGCGGTGGGCAGAAACCAGTGAAATCTCATCCGTTCCCCCCGGGAGCGTTGGTCGGATCGGGCTCGGCCATTGCCGCGGTATGGAGTTCCACAAATGACTTCCATACATTGTCGTTGATGCCCGTATAGCCGCTGTCCAGTGCAGCGCGCAATTTCCTTCGACTGTGTTCGCCGGGCACCCGTACGGAACTCTCCGATGCAGCTAGAGTTTCCGATACTGCGTTCATGAATTCGGTATTCGCTGTTCGAGCTGCTTGTGATCCCGCGATCGGTGCGATGGTTAGGAAAACGTATCCCGTATCCCAGGTTCCGGTCACTGATCTGCCCATCGGGAATCCGAACGGCGCGCCGATCAGATATTGAACGAGCAGTGAGATGCAGAAGCCCTTGTAGCCGCCGAATATCAACGCTGATTCAGCAGAATGTGGATCATCGGTCATCGTTCCGTTGCGGTCGACGAAAGCATCGCCGGGCAAGTCGTCGGCACCCCTGCGCGCTTCCCAGAGCAGCCCGAGCGGCTTGACCGTGGTGCCCATATCGAAGGAGAAGCAGTCGCCGAGTGTGGGCGCACCGAAACCGATCGTATTGACTCCGGTTAGTCCGCCGGCAACGCCGTCGACCGTGCACTCGGCCTTCGAGGTGTTCATGATCAGGGAGATGAAGCCGCGATCCGCTGCCCGCTCGGCCCATTCGCTCAGGACACCGTACCGCTGGGTGTTGATCATGCCGACCAGGCCGACGCCGTACTTGCCGGCGAGTTCGCAGGACAGGTCGGACGCGAACGCCGCACTCACCGGGCCGACTTCACGATGTGCGTCGACGATGGCGATGGCCTGGTCGGCCCGAATCACCTCCGGGGCGTTCTCGCGCGCTTCGAAGAACTGCGACTCGAAGCAGAATTTCGCCAGGCCGTGTGTCGTCTTGCCGAGGAGTTCGCCCCGGATGAAGTGGGCGACGACCTCTTTGGTGACATCGGATGGAAGCGCGCAATTCCGGCATACTTCCGTCATCATCTGCTCGAGAGTTGTTATTTCGATCTGGATCATCTTGAATTTCCTAAATCGAGTGACGAGAAGGATCCGTGCTGTCTGCCCCGGTCTTCGCGGGGTTCGGCGGCCTGGCCGCGCCGTGGCGGTGACATCTCCCCCGCGATATGGATCGCCAGCTGCCGGGCCGTCGGATACTGAAATGCCAGCGCAGGTGACAGTCGTATTCCTACTGCTTCGGCGAGTCCGTTTCGGAATTCCATCGCTGCCAATGAATCGAAACCGAGGTCTTGGAATGCGGCGTCTTGATCTATCTCGGTCCCGTTTGCGTATCCTAACGCCACGGCCATTTGGGTGCTGACGATTTTCGTCACCGCGGCCTGCAACTCTTCGGGGCTCATTTCGTTCAGCGAGTTCGGTACGTGAGTACTCTTGGCCGCCTTGCGTTGCGGGAGGTGTTTTCGCCCGGCGAACACCTCACGAAGCAACGGCGGCACGGCGATGTCGCGGGGCGGTGCGCTGAAGGCCATGAGTATCGGGGTGGGTGCCTGGGTCTGTATCGCGCGATCGAAGACGGTGAGGCCGTCGGAGCGACCGAGTTCACTGACGCCTATCGAGGCGAGCCGTCGTCGAGTGTTGTCGGTGAGGTGGGTTGCCATGCCGCTGGTGAGGTTCCAGAGGCCCCAGGCCATGGATTGTGCGGGGAGGCCTTGGGTGCGGCGGTGGGTGGCGA
>NZ_JBEXUS010000066.1:0-44536 GCF_040614455.1 Nocardia sp. NPDC005978 | reverse complement strand
GCACCGGCGCCCAGCCCCGCCGCCGCGCCCAGCCCGGCGGCGAGGTGCCCCCGCACCCGCGCCCGAATGTGCGCTACCGCGAACGCGATTCCGGCCGCATCGAGCGCTGAACGCGGCCGCGCCGCACCCCCGCACAACGACGATCCCCGCACCCGCCGCGAATACGCGCGGCGGATACGGGGATTCGTTGTTTGTCGAAGGCGGGTACGAGCTAGCCGCGCGCGGGGCGCAGCTCGCGCGGCAGCGAGAACACCAGCGTCTCGTTGGCGGTGGTCACCGACTGCACCTCGCCGTAACCGTTGGCGGCCAGCAGTTCCAGCACGCCCTCGACCAGGATCTCGGGCACCGACGCGCCGGAGGTGACGCCGACCGTCCGCACGCCCTCGAACCATGCCGTGTCGACCTCGCGGGCGTAGTCGACCAGGTACGAGGCCTTCGCGCCCGCGTTCAGCGCGACCTCGACCAAGCGGACCGAGTTCGAGGAGTTCCGCGAACCGACCACGATCACCAGATCGCACGCGGGGGCCATGGCCTTGACCGCGGTCTGCCGGTTCGAGGTGGCGTAGCAGATGTCGTCGCTGGGCGGATCCTGCAGATTGGGGAAGCGAGCGCGCAGCCGGTGCACGGTCTCCATGGTCTCGTCCACCGACAGCGTGGTCTGCGAGAGCCAGATCACCTTGTTCTCGTCGCGCACGGTGACCCGGTCCACCGACTCCGGGCCGTCGACGAGCTGCACGTGATCGGGGGCCTCACCCGCGGTGCCCTCGACCTCCTCGTGGCCCTCGTGCCCGATGAGCAGGATGTCGAAATCCTCGCGCGCGAAGCGCTTGGCCTCCTGATGGACCTTGGTCACCAGCGGGCAGGTGGCATCGATGGTGTGCAGATCGCGTTCGGCGGCGGATTCGTGCACGGCCGGGGAGACACCGTGCGCGGAGAAGACCACGACCGCGCCGGTGGGCACCTCGTCGGTCTCGTCGACGAAGATCACACCGCGCTCCCGCAGGGTTTCCACCACGTGGCGGTTGTGCACGATCTCCTTGCGCACGTAGAGCGGGGCGCCGTGCTTTTCGAGCGCCTTCTCCACCGTGACCACCGCCCGGTCCACACCGGCGCAGTACCCGCGCGGTTCGGCGAGCAGTACGCGTTTCGGCGCATCGGGCGCAGCCGTCGCGGACCGCACGATTCCGACGTTCAAAGGGATAGCCGAGGACATGCCCCAAAGGATACTGGCCCTCGGCATCGGCCGTGCTCCCGCTCGGGATTCACCACCGCGCGACACGCGGGCGCGCCGCAGCTGGGCGACCTCAGGTGAATAACAGCGAAAAATTGACGACAGAATCACTTTCTGTGACTTCTCACCTTTGCATCACAGGACGTTTCGGGCAGGCTAGGGGCATGTTCCGACCTCCGTTCTTGGCCCGGGTCGCCGCCGGGGCCGCTGTCTATGCCCTCGAGGAAACTCGCCGGCTACCTGCCAACGCGATCAATTTCCCGATCACCGCGATCAGTCAGCTGCTGCAGACCACCATGCATTTCCAGCAGTTCGTGACCAGTCTCGCGCTCAAGGGCGACGCCGTCTTCGATCGCTTGATCCAGCCGGAGGAACAGCCCGCATGGGCCACCTTCGACGAGGACGAGCCGTTCGGGCAAGCGCCGAGCGCCGTCGCCGGCACCGCCCGCAAGAGCAGCTTCGATCTGTTCAGCCCCGCGGATTCCGCACCCGACACCGGCGCGGAACCGTTTGTGGCCGAAGCGGAATCGGTCGCCGCGGCGGTCGCCGAGCAGCCGAAGCCCGTCGAATCGCCCGCCCCCGCAACGGTTTCCACGGCCGCCAGCAATGGCCGCAATGGCAGCGTCGCGGTGGCCGAGCCCGAGGTGATCGCGCCCGAGGCGCCGGCCGAGCCCGAAGCCGCCGCCGAACCCGAAACCGCCGCCGAGCCCGAAGCCCCCGCCGTGGTCGCCGAGCCCGAGGTGGCCACCCGGTACGACTACGCGAACATCTCCCTGGCGCAGCTGCGCGCCCGGCTGCGTCAGCTCACCGTCGAGGACCTGACCGCGCTGCTCGCCTACGAGCAGCAGACCCGGGCCCGCGCTCCGTTCGTCACCATGCTGACCAATCGGATCGCCACGGTGCAGGCCAAGTAGTCCGAGCTTCCGCGGCGCCGACTGGCCGGGTGGGTACCCCGGACGGTCGGCGCATTTCCTTTTCGTGCCGCCGGTCCCGGCCCTCTTGCGGGTGCGGCCACACGGCGTCGGTGCCAGCTGTCAGAATCACTACGGTGACCACCGACCAGCCCGCGCGGCAGCCCAGCAGCACCGCCGAGAATCCGATGCCGGTGCGCACCATCGCCGTCAAGGTGGCGCAGTGGATCGACAGGCTGGGCGCGGTCTGGGTCGAGGGCCAGATCACCCAGATCAATCTGCGGCCCGGCACCCGCACCGCCTTCCTGGTGCTGCGCGACACCGCCGCCGACATGTCGCTCTCGGTCACCTGCGACCCGGATCTGCTGCGCAATTCCCCGGTGCCGCTGCAGGAGGGCAGCCGGGTCGTGGTCTACGGCAAGCTCTCGTTCTTCACCGGCCGCGGCACGGTCTCCCTGCGGGTCACCGAGATTCGCCCGGTCGGCATCGGTGAGCTGCTCGCGCGCATCGAGCGGCTCAAGGCGCTGCTGGCCGCCGAGGGCCTGTTCGATCCGCGGCTCAAGCGCCCGATTCCCTTCCTGCCCAATCGCATCGGCCTGATCACCGGTCGCGCCAGCGCCGCGGAGAAGGACGTGGTGTCGGTCGCGACCCAGCGCTGGCCCGCCGTGCGCTTCGAGATTCGCAACGCCGCCGTGCAGGGCCCGACCGCGGTGCCGCAGATCCTCGAGGCCCTGGCCGCGCTGGACGCGGATCCGGAGGTCGACGTGATCGTGCTGGCGCGCGGCGGCGGCAGCGTGGAGGATCTGCTCGCCTTCTCCGACGAGACGCTGTGCCGCGCAATCGTTTCCGCCACCACCCCGATCGTCAGCGCCATCGGCCACGAACCCGACAATCCACTCAGCGACTACGTCGCCGATCTACGCGCGGCCACGCCGACCGACGCCGCCAAGCGGATCGTCCCCGACGCCGCCGCCGAAGCCGCGCTGCTGCGCGAACTGCAGGCCCGCGCCAACGCCGCGCTGCGCGGCTGGGTGGATCGCGAGGCGCGCGGCATCGCCCAATTGCGTTCGCGCCCCGTACTCGCCGAGCCGCTGCGCCTGCTCGACCAGCGCTACGACGAGGCCGAACGGCTGCGCACTGCCGCCCGCCGCGCCGTCAACCACGCCCTCACCGCCGAATCCACCACGACGCGGCATCTGCGTGAGAAGCTCTCCGCGCTCGGCCCGGCCGCCACCCTGGCCCGCGGCTACGCGGTGGTGCAGAAGGTGACGGGCAAGGATCGCGAAGTGGTCCGCTCCATCGAGGACGCCCCGCCCGGCAGCCAACTCCGGATTCGAGTGGCCGACGGCGCGCTCACCGCCGCCACGCTCGCCGCCCAACCACTCGGCCCCCGAAAGGATTCCACCGCCTCATGAACGACACCGACCTCACCGAGATCGCAGGCTTCGGCTACGAGCGCGCCCGCGACGAACTGGTCAACGTGGTGAAGATGCTCGAACAGGGCGGCATGGATCTCGACGAGTCCCTGAACCTGTGGGAGCGCGGCGAGGCGCTGGCCAACCGCTGCGAGGAGCACTTGGCGGGCGCGCGCAAACGCGTCGAGGACGCGCTGGCCCACCGCACCGATCAGGGCTGAGCGACGGCCCTGTTGGGCTGCCACGCGGATCGGTGGGAACGCGGATCGACCGGACCGTGCGGCTGAGTCAGGTCGTGCGGCTCGATCAGGCCGCAGCCACAGTCGGCTGCGGGCTCACTCGGTCCTCGGGTTCACGGGGACGTGCCGACACACCGCATCGATCAGGGCTGAGTAACGGCCCCTATCGGGCTGCAGAGTGGATCGGTCGGCCCACGGATCGATCGGACCGTGCGGCTGGGTCGGGTCGTGCGGCCCCAGTCGGGCCGCAGGGTCGGGCAGGCCGTGTCGCTCGGTCGAGCCGCGGGGGTCGGTTCGGCTCAGCGTGCGGGCAGGGGCTGCGCCGCGCCGACCGCGGTCGCGAGGGTGATGAACGCGCCGCGATTGCCCGCGCCCTTGACGAGAATTCGCACGGCGCCCAGGTCCGTGATCCACGCGGGCTCGGTGCCGGGCTCGGCGTAGACGACCCACTTGCGGTCGCCGATCTGCTCGGTGCCCGTCGCATAGCGGGTGCCGACCACGTCTTTGGCGAGCGCTTCCTCGGTCGCGACGGACTGGGTCAGGCGCATGTAGCTGCCCTGCGGGGTGATGTAGCCGACCGTGCTGGTCGCCGCACCCGCGATGGGGTCGTGGCCGCCTGAGTTGGGCGTCCAGTCCGCGGGCAGCGCGGGCTCGCGAATCGGGAAGCCCAGTTTGCGCGCGTCCTCGGTCAGCGAGGCGTGTGCGTCGAACTTCGGGATCTGGCCCTGGGTCGGCCCGCCCGTGGTGAAGGTGCACTGACTGGCGATGCCCGCGATGACCAGACAGATCAGCACCAGGGGCAGCAGCGACCAGATGAGGTCTTTCCAGTCGTTGAGGATCCGTGGCTTCGTGTTCGGCACAGGCCCAGTATCCACGCCGGGGCGATGCGACCCGCCTCACAGTCCACCCGGCGTGCGAGAGTTCCGTATGCGTTCGTGACCGGCGCGGAAGTGAAACGTCAGTACTTGTTTAGAGCCACGAAGCGCAATGAGACAATTCACCCAGTAGTTAGGCGAACCTAGGAGGCACCGTAATGACGGCACCCACACCCGCACCGAGCCGCCGCGAGGCCCCGGACCGCAACCTCGCACTCGAGCTGGTCCGGGTCACCGAAGCCGGAGCGCTGGCCGCGGGTCGCTGGGTCGGCCGCGGTGACAAGGAGGGCGGCGACGGCGCCGCGGTCGACGCCATGCGGCAGCTGGTGTCGACGGTGTCCATGAAGGGCATCGTGGTGATCGGCGAGGGCGAGAAGGACGAAGCGCCCATGCTCTACAACGGCGAGAACGTCGGCAACGGCGAGGGCGCGGACCTGGACTTCGCGGTCGATCCCATCGACGGCACCACCCTGATGTCCAAGGGCCTGCCGGGCGCGATCTCCGTGCTCGCGGTCGCCGAGCGCGGCGCCATGTTCGACCCGTCGGCCGTGTTCTACATGGACAAGATCGCCGTCGGTCCCGAGGGCGCGGACGTCATCGACCTGTCCGCCTCGATCGCGGAGAACCTGCGCCGGGTCGCGAAGGCCAAGCGCTCCTTCATCTCCGACCTGACCGTGTGCGTGCTCGACCGCCCGCGCCACGCCAAGCACATCCAGGAGGTCCGCGACGCGGGCGCGCGCATCCGCCTCATCTCCGACGGTGACGTGGCCGGCGCGATCGCGACCGCGCGCCCGGACTCCGGCGTCGACATGCTCATCGGCGTCGGCGGCACCCCCGAGGGCATCATCGCCGCGGCGGCCATGCGCTGCATGGGCGGCGCGCTGCAGGGCAAGCTCGCCCCGAAGGACGACGAGGAGCGCCAGAAGGCGATCGACGCGGGCCACGACCTGGACCGCATCCTGTCCACCGAGGACCTGGTCTCCGGCGACGACGTCTTCTTCTGCGCGACCGGCGTGACCGACGGCGACCTGCTGCGCGGCGTGCGCTACTTCGGCGGCGGCGCGTCCACCCAGTCGATCGTGATGCGCGCCAAGTCCGGCACCGTCCGGATGGTCGACGCCTACCACCGCCTCACCAAGCTGCGCGAGTACTCCTCGGTCGACTTCGTCGGCGACGAGCACGCGGCCCCGCCGATGCCCTGACCGGTCCCCGGCCCAACCCCGCGTCCGCGGGTAGCACCACCGCCACGGCGTACCGGCTTGCCCCGGTACGCCGTTCGCGTTCCCGGGCCGTATTCCGCTGACCGGTGTGCTCATTGCCTCAGGCGTGGCACAACACTCGCGGACGGTCCGGGCCTATGGTCGAAAACATGACCGAGGAAACCCAGTTCCGGATCGAGCACGACACCATGGGGGAAGTTCGCGTCCCCGTCCACGCCCTGTGGCGTGCGCAAACCCAACGGGCGGTGGAGAACTTCCCGATCAGCGGGGGCGGGCTGGAGCGGGCGCAGATCCGGGCGTTGGGGCTGCTCAAGGCCGCGTGCGCCACCGTGAACCGGGACCTGGGACTGCTGGACAAGGTCAAGGCCGACGCGATCATCGCGGCCGCCACCGAGATCGCCGACGGCAAGCACGACGACCAGTTCCCCATCGACGTCTTCCAGACCGGTTCGGGCACCAGCTCGAACATGAACGCCAACGAGGTGATCGCGAGCATCGCCGCGCGCGAGGGCGTCACCGTGCACCCCAACGACGACGTCAACATGTCGCAGTCCTCGAACGACACCTTCCCCACCGCAACGCATGTCGCGGCCACCGAGGGCGTGGTCAAGGACCTCGTACCGGCGCTGGAGCACCTGCGGCTCGCGCTGCTGGACAAGTCGGTCGAGTGGGCCGGGGTGGTCAAATCCGGTCGCACGCACCTGATGGACGCGGTGCCGATCACCCTGGGCCAGGAGTTCAGCGGCTACACCCGGCAGATGAGCGCGGGCATCGAACGCCTGCTGACCACGCTGCCGCGGCTGGGCGAATTGGCGATCGGCGGAACGGCGGTCGGCACCGGTCTCAACGCGCCCGACGGCTTCGGCGGCCGGGTCGTGGTGGAACTCAAGCGATCCACCGGACTCGACGCGCTGTCCGAGGCGCGCGATCACTTCGAGGCGCAGGCCGCGCGCGACGGCCTGGTCGAGCTGTCCGGTGCGCTGCGCACCGTCGCCATCAGCCTGACCAAGATCGCCAACGACATTCGCTGGATGGGGTCGGGTCCGCTCACCGGTCTCGCCGAGTTGCAGCTGCCCGATCTCCAGCCCGGTTCCTCGATCATGCCCGGCAAGGTGAATCCGGTTCTGCCCGAAGCGGTTACGCAGGTCGCCGCACAGGTCATCGGCAATGACGCGGCGATCGCCTGGGGCGGCGGCAACGGCGCGTTCGAATTGAACGTCTACATTCCGGTGATGGCCCGCAATGTGCTGGAGTCGATTCGGCTGCTGGCCAATGTCTCTCGCCTGTTCGCGGACCGGTGCGTCATCGGCCTGGTCGCCGAAACCGAACGCCTGCGCCGGCTGGCGGAATCCTCGCCGTCCATTGTCACGCCATTGAATTCGATCATCGGCTATGAAGAAGCGGCGGCCGTGGCGAAGCAGGCGGTGAAGGAGCACAAGACCATTCGCCAGACGGTCATCGATCGCGGATTGATCGGCGACAAACTCAGCCTCGAGGAACTCGACCGGCGACTGGATGTGCTGTCAATGGCGAAGGTCGATCAGAAGCGAGATTGACCGATATCCCGGGCCTGAGCGGGCAATTCTGAAGCTGCACCGAAATTGCCCGCCACATCCGGCGACCAGGAATAAGTCCGCGACCCGGCCGGATACTCGGTTCTCCCTCTTGTGCAACACGTTCCACACCTGGCAGACACCGATTCTTTCCAATATTCCACCGGTCAACGAGCCTTTTTCTTTTTCTGGAAACTCCGTGAAACACATCGCGCACAGCCGCCGATTAGCTGAGTGTCCACATCGTGCGGTTGCCCCAGGAAAGGACAAGACAATGCTCGAAGCAGTACTCGGAGGACTTGTCAATCTCGTCGGCCTCAGCGCCACTACACTTCTGGCCGCACTCGGCATCGTCATCTGATATCGGCGGGCATGGATATGGGGACGCAAGTCCCCATATCCATGCCCGCGTGCGGGAATCCCCCGCACACCGTCATCACACGCCCACGATCTCGGGATAGTTCCGCAGTTCGATGTCGTTCTTCGACCGCTCGGTCATCTTGATCATCAGATCGAACAGGCGAGACCCCAGGAACCAATTCCGGACGCGCAGCCCCGGTGCGGTTCGCGGCGCCAGGAACCTGCCGGGATGCGCGGTGTCGGCCAGCTTGCAGTAGCGCTTCATCATCTCCTCGTACCGCGCGAAGGCCACGGCGTAATCGCCACCGGCGGTGGCCAATTCACCGGCCAGCACGTACGCGCCGACGACCGCCAGCCCGGTGCCGAAGCCCGCGAGGGTGTTCCCGTAGCCCGCGTCGCCGAGCAGCGCGACGCGCCCCTTGACGAAGGTCTTCATGGTCACCTTGCTGATCGAGTCGAGGTAGAAGCCTTCCAGCTCCGGCAGGCCGGCCAGCATGGCCGGCACCTCCCAGCCCACATCGGCGAACTTCTCGGCCACGATACGACGCTGGGCGTCGAGGTTCCCGCGGTCGTACTCGAGCTTCGGCGACGAGAACAGATACATCTGCCCGGCCTTGGAACCGCCGGACACTGCCAGCCGCCCGGGCACGTTGTGCGCGTACGAGACTGCGCGTTCACGGGCGCTGGCGCCGTCCGATTCCCAGTGTGAGGCGCCGGCGATGCAGTAGTAGTAGCCGCGGTGTTGCACGAAGTCCGCTTCGGGACCGAAGGCGAGCGCGCGCACCCGGGAGTGGATGCCGTCGCAGCCGAAGACCAGATCGAAGGTGCGGGCGGGCGCGTGCGCGAATTCCACGTGGACGCCATCGGCGGTCTCGGTCATCGCGGTGACGGTGTCGCCGAACAGGTATCGGCACTCTGCCGCGGTGCGCTTGTACATGACCTCGGCCAGGTCGCCGCGCAGGATCTCGAGGTCGCCGCCGGTGAAGTCGCCGGAGATGCGCGCGGTCTCTCCGCCCTCGGCATCGACGATCACCATGTCGGTCTTGCCGGTCTGCCGGGCGCGCAGGTCGTCCAGGATGCCCATGCGCTCGAGCACGGTCATGTGCGTGTCGCCGGTGAAGTCGATGGCCTGGCCGCCGGCACGTAGGGCGGGTGCCTGCTCGACGACGGTGACGTCGAAGCCGTAGCGGTGCAGCCAGTAGGCGAGCGCGGGACCCGCGACGCTGGCGCCGGAGATGAGGACGGTGGTGTTTCGCATGATGGTGAACCTTCTTCGTTAACTGTGTCCGTCGGACGCTGTTTCTGAAATCAGCGTATGCTGGACGCAGTTAGACGTCAAGCGCTGAATCCGGAAGGATGTCGACCATGGCCGGACCGACCACCACCGAACTGCTCTGGGGCGTACCGCAGCCGCCCAGGCGCGGACCGAAACCCTCGCTCACGCTGGAGCAGATCGTGGCCGAGGCGATCGCCCTGGCCGACACCGAGGGTCCGGCCAATCTCGCCATGGCCCGGCTGGCCGAACGCCTGGGCTGCGCGAAGATGGCGCTGTACCGCTACGTACCCGGTAAGAGCGAGCTCACCGCGCTCATGCTGGACGCCGCGCTCGGGCCCGCACCCGAACCGGTGACCCTGGACGCGACGGCGGCCGAACCGTGGCGCGCCTACCTGACCTCGTGGACCGAGACGGCGTTCGAGCGCTACCGCGCCCACCCGTGGGCCCTGGAGCTCACCCCCGGGGTGCGGCCCATGGGACCCAACGAAATGAGCTGGCTGGAAACGGCTCTCACCGCGCTGGCCGGCACCGCGCTCACCGGGCCCGAACGCCTCGACAGCGTCGTGCTGCTGCTGGGCCACGTGCGCAGCCTGGTCCAGCAGGTGGGCACCGGCATCGACGACGACAACCTGGAAGCCGAGCTGGCCCGCGAGATCGGCCCGATCCTGGCCGCGCACGCCGACCGCTATCCGCACACCGTCGCGGCGTTCACCGAACAGTCCGGCCGCGGGCCCGGCGAGCCGGACGCCGCCCGGAACAACGCCCTGCACTTCGGCGTCGACCGCATCCTCGACGGGCTCTCGGCGTACATCGCCGCCGCGCGCTAGCCGCGCCGATCCCGTGGTCATCGGGCGCCGCGCGAGGGCATGCCCGTCACGCGCGCCCACCGGATCACGCGCAACCCAGACGCCCCCGGCCGTCACGCGGCGGGGGCGGGCCCCGACCCGAATCGGCTTCCGATCTCGCCGGGCGGCACGCGCGGGCATCCCCGGCACACGCGCCCACCGGATCACGCGCAGCCCGTGTGCCCGCCCCCGGTCGTCACGCGGGGTAGGCCGAGCCGAGTCGGCTTCCGATCGAGCGAACGGGCGACACACCGCTCACGTTCCGACGCCCGCCGGGGGTGCGAAGTCGAGCCCGTGCGGCGCAAACCCTGGGCGCGCAGGGGAAATCCGCTTAGGCTCGATACATGTCCGACCTACCGGAATTGCAACAGGAAGCGGTCACCACGGTGCGGGAGTTCTTCGCCGCGCTGGAGGTGAAGGCGATCGGCGAGGCGCTCGAGCTGGTCGATCCCGCCATCGTCTGGAAGAACACCTCGCTACCGGACGTGCGCGGCATCGACCGGGTCCGCTGGGTCTTCGACCGGCTCGCCAACCCCCGCTACGGTTTTCGCGTCGATGTACACAACATCGCCGCCGACGGCCCGAACCTGGTTCTGACCGAGCGCACTGACTACCTGCGCTTCGGCCCCGTCGAAATCGGGTTCTGGGTGTGCGGCACCTTCGAGCTGCGCGACGGCCGCATCGCCCTGTGGCACGACCATTTCTCCTGGGAGAACCTGCTACGCGGCACGGTCACCGGCATCGTCCGCGCGGTCCTGCCCCGCTGATCGGAAAGCCCGAGTCCCTTCGGGCTCAACCTTTCGGTCCGGCGCCCGGCCTTCCGTCCGGCACCCGGCCATAACGGCCCTCCCGCCGTGCTCGAACCGCCGTGCTCACCACTCGAGGCGCGGCCACCAGGCAGCCCGTCCGCGCGGATGCGGCCCGCCCGCCGGGCGTGGGCTGTTCGCCGCGCGTGAGATCTTCGCCAGGCGTGGGATATTCGTCAGGCGTGGGATATTCGTCAGGGGGATATTCGCCAGGCGTGGCTGTTCGCCGACCGTCGGATATCCGCCGCGCGTGACCTGCCGGTCCGGCAAACGCGACGACCCGTCCGCGGTGATGAAGCTGCCGGGGCAGGTCGGTACAGCACGGATCAGGGGCGCAGGTGGTCCAGCTCGGCGCGGGCCTTCTCACCCTGCTCGCCACTCGAGGCTCGTCCACCAGGCGAGCCGTCCACGCGGGCGCGGGCCGTCCACGCGGATGCGGCCCGCCCGCCGGGCATGGGTTGTTCGCCGGGTGTGGGTCGTCCGCCGGGCATGGCCCACCTATCCCGCAAACGCGACGACCCGCCCGCGGCGATGAAGCTGCCGGGGCGGGTCGGTACGGCGCGAATCAGGGGCGCAGGTGGTCCAGCTCGGCGCGGGCCTTCTCGCCCTGCTCGCTGAAGTCGGTGCGGCCGAAGATGTTCCAGCGCTCGAGCAGCGGGGTGAAGACCAGCTCGTTCTGGCGGGACGGGTCGTAGATGCCCGCCTCGGCCAGCAGATCGTCGCTGTTGGTGCCGTCCTGGAGGTGCACGACGGGCACGTGGAAGTCCGCGACGCGGTCGGCGATGGCCCGCACGGCCTGATCCGGCGCCTGATCCAGGGCGGCGGAGACCAGGTTGGCGAAGAAGATGGCGTGCAGTTCGTCGTCGGCGGCCAGGCGCTCGGCGATGGTGACCACGATCGGATCCTCCGACAGCGCGGCGGTGTTGCGGTGCCGCACGGCGGCCGCGGCCTCCTCGAAGGCGGAGGCGGCGAGCACGTCGATCAGGTGCATGCCGGGCCGGGAGAAGCCGAGGGTCATGTGCTCCATGCGCACGCGCTCGAGGGCGATCGGATCCACCGCACGGGTCACCATGAGGTAGTTCCGGATCATGATCTCGTGCCGGTTCTCCTCGGCCGTCCAGCGGCCGACCCAGCGCCACCACGGGCCGGTGCGCAGGTACTTGGCCAGCTCGCGGTGGTACGCGGGCAGGTTGTCGGCGACCAGCACGGCCACGGTCAGCGCCAGCTTGGAGACCTCGCTGAGCTCGGATTGCGCGGGCTCCCAGTCGGTTCCGCCGAGGAACTCGAAGTTGCGGCCGTCGTCCCACGGCACGTAGTCGTGGGGCTGCCATTCCGCCGCGACGGCCACGTGGCGCACGAGGTTGGCTTCCACCTCCGGCGCCAGCGATTCCAGCAGTTCGCGGTCGAGGAATTCGTTCTGCACGAGCACAACCTAGCGGCTGCGCCGCGAGCGCGGGCATCTTCCCCCCGCATTCGCAACGGCTATGGCCCGGCATGTCGAGCGGCTATAGCCGATCGGGCGTGATAGTCGCCCTCCCCACACTTTCGCCCGCGACGCCCCGCGGCCCGCCACACGATGCTCGGTGACCAGCCGGGGAGGCACTACGCGGCCCAGCCGCACCGCGCCGCCCGCGGCGCGGGCAGCACATGCGGCCGGGCGACTCGGGTCCGGAACCGCGGGGCCCGGACCCGCTCCGGCTACTTCTCCGTAATGGTGATGTTGCCGTCCACCCAGCTGATGCTGCCGTCCTCGAACTCGCTCTGCTTGCCACCCGGAACGGTCGTCTCGTCGCTCGTCGGGTAGCCGAGTTCGCCACCGGGGCCACCCTGGCCGTCCCACGCCTTGCGAATCTCGCCCCACACCACGTGCGTTCCGGTCTCCGGGCTGGAATAGATGGCTCCGCCCTCGAATTCCTGCATCTTCCCGCCGCCGGGCGCTTCGCGCTCGGGACCGCTGGGATCGCCGAGCGGTCCCGCCGAGCCGCCCATTTCGGTGTACTTGGCGAGAAACGCGCCGGCGACAGCGATTTCGCCGCCGTTGCGCGTGGCGATCTTGGTTTCCATGGCTCCGCCGGTCACGGAGGTCTCCGGCGCGGCGGTCGTCTCCGGGGCCGCGGTCGCGCTGCCGGAGTGGTCCTCGTGCTCACCGGTGGTGGCCATGGCACTGGTGGCGGTCGCGCCGTCGGACTTGAAGTCCTTGTCGTCCTTGTCCTTCGAGCAGCCCGCGACCATCACCGTGATCAGCGCGACCGCCGCGACGATGCTTGCCGAACGTCGAGCGAAGTGGTGCATATCCATCCTCTCGGTCTTCAGGACGAAGCCCGGCAACCGTTCAGCACACCACCACTCCACGCCGAATCAACAGCCGAGCAGGTATTTCAGTGAAACATACCCTGCGGACTGTGAAACAAAACACATACTACGAATTTGCCCGGCCGGGCGGCGTTCCGAGCACGCCACCCGACCGGGCAAGGTCTGTCGAACCGACTCGGGGGAACCGGCTACGGCCTATCGCGCCTTCACGCGTTCGGCCCGAACTCCTCCAGCATCTCGGTGACCAGCGCCGCGATCGGCGAGCGCTCACTGCGGGTCAGGGTGATGTGCGCGAAGAGCGGATGCCCCTTGAGCTTCTCGATCACCGCGGCCACGCCGTCGTGCCGGCCCACGCGCAGATTGTCGCGCTGAGCCACATCGTGGGTGAGCACCACCCGCGACCCGCTGCCCAATCGGCTCAGCACCGTGAGCAGCACATTGCGTTCGAGCGACTGCGCCTCGTCCACGATCACGAAGGAGTCGTGCAGCGACCGCCCGCGAATGTGGGTGAGCGGCAGCACCTCCAGCATGCCGCGCGCCTGCACCTCCTCCATGACCTCCGGGCTGGCGAGCCCTTCCAGGGTGTCGAAGACGGCCTGCGCCCACGGCCCCATCTTCTCGCTCTCGCTGCCGGGCAGGTAGCCCAGATCCTGGCCGCCGACCGCGTACAGCGGCCGGAACACGACCACCTTGCGGTGGGTGCGCCGTTCCAGCACCGCTTCCAGGCCCGCGGTCAGCGCGAGCGCGGATTTACCGGTGCCCGCGCGGCCGCCCATGGACACGATCCCGATGCTCTCGTCCAGCAGCAGGTCCAGCGCGATGCGCTGTTCGGCCGAGCGCCCGTGCAGCCCGAAGGCTTCGCGGTCGCCGCGCACCAACTGCACCTTCTTGTCCGGGGTCACCCGGGCCAGGGCGCTGCCGCGTGCACTGAGGAGCCGAATCCCGGTGTGGCACGGGATGTCCCGGGCCTCGTCCAGATCGATGATGGAGTCGGAGTAGATCTTGTCCACCACCGCGGACCCGACCTCGAGTTCCACCATGCCGGTCCACCCCGAGGTGACCACGTCCTGTGCGTGGTACTCATCGGCCTGCAGGCCGACCGCGCTCGCCTTGACGCGCAGCGGGATGTCCTTGGAGACCAGGACGACCTTGCGCCCCTCGGCCGCGAAATTGAGTGCGCAGGCGAGGATTCGAGAGTCGTTGCTGTCGGTTCTGAAACCCACCGGCAGCACACTGGGGTCGGTATGGTTCAACTCCACCTGGAGCGTTCCGCCCGCGGAACCGATCGGTATCCGCTGATCGAGCCGACCGTGTGCCAGACGCAGATCGTCCAGCATGCGCAATGCCTCGCGAGCGAACCACCCGAGTTCGTGGTGGTGCCGTTTGCCCTCGAGCTCACTGATCACCACGAGCGGCAGCACCACGTGGTGCTCGCCGAAGCGGGTCAGCGCCCAGGGGTCCGAAAGCAGCACCGATGTATCCACGACAAAGGTTTTCAGTCCTGATTCGGACGACTGCGAGGCGCGAACTCCCTGCCCGGTGGTGCGCGCACCCTCGGCGGAAGTGTTGACGGAGCGTGCATCAGTCACGGTGGGCTCCTTTGCCACCCGCGCGACACCGCGCGAGCGTTCTCGCTGGGCCGGTCGGCCGTTAGGGTCGTAGGACCCGAGGGCCGAGTGCCGGCCCCCTCGCACTGAGTAGCTCAGACACGATCAGGACCTCCCGTACGCGCCACACCTACGCGGCCCGCACCCCCGACGCTACCGCCGAAATCGGTTTCCGGCTGCTCGAGTTGCAGGCGTGTTAGTGAAGATCGGATTAACTGCGTGTCCTACTTCGGCGTTTCGCCCAACTCGCCGAGGAGAACCGGAACATGGCTGTGCGCCGGATCCTTCACGGCCGTCACCAGCGTGAGTGGTTCCCGCGCGGCCTCGGCACGCAGTCTGGCCAGCGCGTCCTGCGGCGCGTCGCCGGCGAGTTCCGCGCGGTACTTTTTTTCGAATTCGGCTCTGCGCGTGTCCGGCTCGGCGTGGTACCACCGACGTAACTCGTTCGAGGGCGTCACGTCCTTGGCCCACTCATCGATGGATGCCTGTTGTTTGCTGACCCCGCGCGGCCAGAGCCGATCCACCAGCACCCGGCGGCCGTCGCCGGCCTCGGGTGCGTCGTACACACGCTTGACCCGGTACCTCGGTTGCGCTGCCATGGGTCCATTACAGTCGATGCCATGGCCGATACTCGCGATCTCGAGACGCTGTCCACCAAGGAACTGCACGACCGGGCAGTGAAACTGGCCGTTCGCCACGGCGACGTGAAATTCCTCTGGGATCTGCTCAAGTCCATTCCGGCCGCCGCGGCCGCCGCGGGCGATCTGGGCGAGAGCGAAGCCGACATCAAGTACGTGCTGCCGATGCTGGACGATTACGCGCACGCGGGCGAGGGCGAGATCGGCGAGGTGCTGCGCCCGATGTACGTGGATTACCTGGCCAAGAATTCCTGAGCCCCGCGCGGGCACGGCTCCCGCGATCCGCGGGGGCCGACGGGCCCGGCGCGGCGAACCTACACTCGGGGCATGACCGCTGACGCTACCCCGGAGCTCGTCGTGTACCGGCGTCCCGGCTGCCCCTTCTGCGCTCGCCTGCGCACGACCCTGAACCTGCGCGGCATCGTGCATCGCGAGGTCAACATCTGGGAGGATCCCGACGCGGCCGCGTTCGTCCGCTCGGTGGCCGACGGGAACGAGACCGTGCCGACGGTGGTGCTGCGCACCGCCGGTGCGAAGCCTGGCGACGCCGCCGAAAGGCATTGGGTGAACCCGAATCCCGGTGAGCTGATCGCCACGGTGAAGGCCGACGCGCCGGTGCTCACCGGCGGGCCGCGGCGCCTGCGCCTGTTCTGAACCCGGCGGGCCGGCTCGCGGGCCCGCGGTTCGGACGGCCGTCTCGTGCCGGCGCCGACCGGTAGGCGGCCTGCACGGGTGGGCGGGCGATACCGAACCTCGCTCCCCTGCCGCCCAGAGTCCGAAACACACCGGGCCCGGCCCGATCCGAGCTCGCGCGATTCGAAAGAACCGGCCCGCCGCGATCATTCGATCGCGGCGGGCCGTATTCCTCAGTGCGGTAGGTCGTGCCGCTCCGGCACTCAGCCGAGCAGACGCCAGTCCTCGAGGCCCTCGTACAGCGGGAAGGCCTGAGCCAGCTTGGCGACCCGCTGACGCAGCGCGTCCAGGTCGGCCGAGCCGGTCAGCGCGGCGGCGATGATCTCGGCGACCTCCGCGAACTCGGTGTCGCCGAAGCCGCGGCTGGCCAGCGCCGGGGTGCCGATGCGCAGGCCGGAGGTGACCATCGGCGGACGGGGGTCGAACGGAACCGCGTTGCGGTTCACGGTGATTCCGATCTCGTGCAGCAGATCCTCGCCCTGCTGGCCGTCGAGCTGGGAGTTGCGCAGGTCCACCAGCACCAGGTGCACATCGGTGCCGCCGGTGAGCACGGTGATGCCCTTGGCCTTGGTGTCCTCGGCGTTCAGGCGCTCGGCCAGAATCTTGGCGCCGGACAGCGTGCGCGCCTGACGCTCGGCGAACTCGGCGCCCGCGGCGATCTTGAAGGCCACGGCCTTGGCGGCGATGGCGTGCATGAGCGGGCCGCCCTGCTGGCCCGGGAAGACCGCGCTGTTGAGCTTCTTGGCGTACTCCTGCTTGGCCAGGATCACACCGGAGCGCGGGCCGCCGAGGGTCTTGTGCACGGTGGAGGAGACGACATCGGCGTACGGCACGGGCGAGGGGTGCAGCCCGGCGGCGACCAGCCCGGCGAAGTGCGCCATGTCGACCCACAGCTTCGCGCCGACCTCGTCGGCGATCTCGCGGAAGGCCGCGAAGTCCAGGTGCCGCGGGTAGGCGGACCAGCCGGCGACGATCACCTGCGGCTTGGACTCGATCGCGAGCTTGCGGACCTCGTCCATGTCGACGCGATGATCGTCCTCGCGCACACCGTAGGCGCTGACCTCGTACAGCTTGCCGGAGAAGTTCAGGCGCATGCCGTGGGTGAGGTGGCCGCCGTGCGCGAGATTCAGGCCGAGCAGGCGCTCGCCCGGATTCATCAGCGCCATCAGGACCGCGGCGTTGGCCTGCGCACCCGAATGCGGCTGCACGTTGGCGTATTCGGCGCCGAAGAGTTCGGTGACGCGGGCCCGGGCGAGGTCCTCGACCACGTCGACGTTCTCGCAGCCGCCGTAGTAGCGACGGCCCGGGTAGCCCTCGGCGTACTTGTTGGTGAGCACGCTGCCCTGCGCCTGCAGCACCGCGCGCGGCACGAAGTTCTCCGAGGCGATCATCTCGAGGGTGTCGCGCTGGCGGGCCAGCTCGCCGGCCATGGCCTCGGCGACCTCGGGGTCTAGTTCACCGAGGGACTGGGAATTGACTGAGGAGGTCGTCTGCGTCACCCCGCCGAGTGTATTGGCCGGTGCCGAGCCGTTTGCCAGGGGGTTCTGAGTGTCGCCGAGCGAGTGCTGATCCATCGCAACCTCCGTACTACGGGATCCCCGGGGGTGCCCGAGGTCCTCATCGCCCAGCACCCAGGCGCGCGGTGCGGGACTTCGGTGCTTCCCGGTGGTTGCTTCCACCTCGAGTGCGCCAGTCGCGGTAGCGCCCATCCTATCCGGCGCCTACCGCACGGGATCGCACGCCCGCCACGCCGTTGGCATAATGCGGTCGTCCCCGCCGCGACCGGGCGAAACGCCGCCGACACACCGGAGAACCTGTGCCCGGGAAATTAGGGTCTCGAACCATGTCAGCGCAGACGAGACGCGCTCGTAACGGCGTAGGCATGGACAGCGTGCGAAATTCAGGCTATGGCGGAGCACCGAAGATCGGTAATGTTTCGCGCGCTGGCTTTCCCGGCCAGTGACATCGGCCCAGATCTAGCTTTCGAGGTAAAAACACATGCTGTACAACATTGCCGGCGGCGGTTTCCAGGACGTTCTGCTCACCCTGCTCCGCACCCTCTGCACCGCCTCCAGCGGTGGCGCCTCCTGTGCCAACTGGGGCACCGCCGCCTGATAAACCGGTAATTCGGGGAGTTCCCTCACATCCGGCGTATCGCGCCCGGTGTGAGGGGTTCATCCAGCAATCGCCGGAAACGCTCCGATCGCTCATCCGCAGCGGCGGCGGCGTCCAGCCAGCCGCCGAGCAATCGGTATCCCTCCACATACGTGCTGATGTAGGCCCGCCACAGCGGCGAGGACAGGAAACGCAGCGACTGCCGTGCCCGTTCCGGCGTCACCAGGCTCCAGCGCTCCAGGAATCCGGCCACCTCGTCGGCATCGCGCCCGCGGTCGTGCAGGAGCAGCGCGGCGTCCTGGCGCACACCCAGCAGCTTTGCCGAGGCCGTCGAAACCCGTTCGGCGCGTTCACCATCGAAGCGCAGTCCGAGGTCCGCGTAGATCTCCTGCGCCCAGCGGCCCCAGCCCGGTCCGACGATCGACTTCAGCGCCAGATCCGCGAGTCCCTCGGCCATCAGGCACTGCGGGGTGTTGACCACGAACAGCGTCTGCTCGTCCTGTCCGGCGGCGACCAGCCCGGCTTCCTTGCGGCAGTGCTCGGTGTGATGACCCGGGTACGACTCGTGCGCGATCAAATGCCCGAGCTGGGACATGTGCTGTTTGAGATCGGAATTGATGGCGACCCGGGACTGATAGTCGCCCAGGTAGTAATTGAAGCCGGACCACGGCTTGTCCCCCACCACTTCGTATTCCACGCGCTCGTTGTCCGGCAGCGGATAGCGCTCGCGGACGAGTTCGCGCAGGGCGCCGGAGAAGGCGTCCACGCATTCGCGCAGGCGCTCGGGCGGGATCTCGTCGGCGCGGCGATGGGCGGTGATGCGATCGAGCAGCGGGCCGTCACCGGGCAGCACCTCGTCGAGTTGACGATGCGCGTCGCGGTAATCGTCCTCCGAGCCGGGCGCGATCTCCACGTCGAAGTAGGCGTGCACCTCGTCGATGAACGTGATGTCGTCCCCGGCGAATTTGCGGGCCGAGCATTCCAGCGCGCGCAGGTGGACCTCGAGGAATTCGGTGCGCTCGGCGGACAGCCCCGCCGCGGGCAGTTCCTTCAGCAGGCTCGCCGCCCGGTGCGCGAGGTCGCGCGGCTGCGGGGCGGGCGCGTTCTCGCTCGCCCGGCGCAGGGCCGGGTCGCCGGTGAAGGCGTCGACGAAGCCCTCTTCCAAGCGGTCGAAGGCCAGTCCCAGTCGCAGGTATTCGGTCACGAGTGGATGCGCTGCCATGGGAGTTCATTTAACTGCCTTGCCTGCTCGGGCGCGTGTCACCGCCGCGGCTATGTCCTAGATCACTATGGTTACCGGTGAGTAGCAACACCTGGTGTTCACCGGCTAGTTGGAGCCGAGCACAATTCGCCTATGCGTGGAGTGTCGACGTATCCGCCTCTGAGGAGTCCGGGGTCAGTACAGGTGGAAACCGAAGCGACACGTGCCCGGGCGCGGACCCGCGGTGACCGTTGTCGGACGACGCGGGGACGTGGATAGATGGCGCGAATGAGCGAGCCGAGCCCGTACGTGGAATTCGACCGCAAGCAGTGGCGCACGCTGCGCAAGTCGACTCCCCTGGTGCTCACCGAGGAAGAGCTGACCGGTCTGCGCGGTCTGGGCGAGCAGATCGACCTGGAAGAGGTCGCGGAGGTCTACCTTCCGCTGGCCCGGCTCATCCACCTGCAGGTGGCCGCCAAGCAGCGACTCTTCGCGGCGACCGCGACCTTCCTCGGGGAAACCCATCCCGATCGCCAGGTGCCGTACGTGATCGGCGTGGCCGGCTCGGTGGCGGTGGGCAAGTCCACCACCGCGCGCGTGCTGCAGGCGCTGCTGGCGCGCTGGGACCACCACCCGCGGGTGGATCTGGTCACCACCGACGGATTCCTGTATCCCACAGCCGAACTCACCCGGCGCGGCATCATGCACCGCAAGGGGTTCCCGGAGTCCTACGACCGGCGCAAGCTGCTGCGCTTCGTCACCGAGGTGAAATCCGGTGCGCCCGAGGTGTGCGCGCCGGTGTACTCGCACATCGCCTACGACATCGTGCCGGATCAGTTCCACTGCGTGCGCCAGCCCGACATCCTGATCGTCGAGGGCCTCAACGTGCTGCAGACCGGTCCCCGCCTGATGGTCTCGGACCTGTTCGACTTCTCCATCTACGTGGACGCGCGCATCGAGGACATCGAGACCTGGTACGTGCAGCGCTTCCTGGCCCTGCGCAAAACCGCCTTCGCCGACCCGAATTCGCATTTCCATCACTACGCGAAGTTCAACGACGCCGAGGCGACCAGCGCGGCCAAGGAGATCTGGAACAACACCAACCGGCCGAACCTGGTGGACAACATCCTGCCGACCCGCCCGCGCGCGACGCTGGTGCTGCGCAAGGACTCCGACCACACCATCAACCGGCTGCGCCTGCGCAAGTTGTAGGGGCTACAGACTCCAGGCCGCGTCCAGGCGCGCGCCCACGTCGATGTTCGTCGCGGCCTGGATGTTCGGCTTGTGGATCTCCTCCGCGATGTAGCGCGCGACGAAGCGGCGGATCTCGTGATCGACGCTGGCCACGATGCGCAGCACCTCGCCGCGCCGGGACGCGCTGGCCACGTTGATCCGCACATTGCTGGGCTGCGGCTCGGCGATCTCGATCAGCACCCGCAGGGGTTCGGCTGTGCGCACGGTCAGGCGCAGGTGAATGGTGCCGTCGACGCGGAAGGGATAGCGGTCCACCGCGAGGTCGATGAGCAGGTCCACATCCAGCGGGATCACCAGATCGAACGAAATGTTGTCCAGCACTTCCCGATTCAGGCGGGGCTGACCCAGGCGCACGCTGGCCGAGAGTTTCGCGATGCGGCCCGGGCCCGCGCCGATAGGGCCGAACTCGAACTGCTCGCCGGTCAGCTTCTCGAAAGCGCCGGCGATCCGCTCGGGCGACGCCGCGTATTCCAGGAATCGCCGCCCGAACTCCTCATAACTCAGGTACGCCGCGGCGCCACCCTGCCCCTCGACCAGTTCGCTCATGCGATCCGACGGTACGCAGCGAAGCGCCCGCGAACCACGGAAGCCATTGCACTGCAATACAACCGTTGACTGGCCGTGTCGCGGGCGCAGCCGGGTCACGGCGTGGGAATTCGAGGTTCGCGAGCGCGCTCAGACACCAAAACGGCGGTGACGAGCGGCGAAATCGCGTAGCGCGCGCAGGAAATCCACGCGGCGGAACTCGGGCCAGTAGGCCTCGGTGAACCAGATCTCGGAGTAGGCGCTCTGCCACAGCAGGAATCCGGAAAGGCGCTGTTCACCGGAGGTGCGGATGACCAGATCCGGGTCCGGCTGACCGGAGGTGTACAGGTGCTGGCCGATGGCGTCCACGGTGATGGCCTGGACCAGATCCTCCCCGGTCTCCCCGCCCTCCAGCTCCTGGCGGACCAGCGAGCGCACCGCGTCGGTGATCTCCTGCCTGCCGCCGTAGCCGATGGCCACGTTCACGTGCACGCCGTCCCGGCCCAGGGTGCCCTCGGCGGCGTGCCGCAATCGCTTGGCCACGACGTCCGGCAACTGATCCAGTGCGCCGACGATCCGAACGCTCGAATTCTGTTCCGGCGCAGAGAGTTCCTCGACGACGTCGGTGATCACCTCGAAGAGCGTCTCCAGCTCCTCGGGATCGCGGCCCAGGTTCTCGGTGGAGAGCAGGTAGACGGTGACCATCTCGATTCCGGCCTCACCGCACCAGCCGACCAGCTCGGCGATCTTGAGCGCCCCCACCCGATGCCCGTGACTGACATCGGTGAACCCGTTCTCCCGCGCCCAGCGCCGGTTCCCGTCGCACATCACCGCCACATGGCGCGGATGCTGCTTACCCGCCAGCTGCTTGGCCAATCTGGCCTCGTACACGCGATACGGGAGTCCACGCACCTGACTCGCAAGCTTCACGGCACGTCACCCTACGCTCCCCCGCCTCCCCGCGTATTTGGCGCATGGCTTGGGAGCCGTTGACAGTCCTATTCGCGTGGTGCGGGTGGGTTCGGAAACCATTTTGGGCGTACCCCGGGAGTTACCCCGACCGGTACGAAACCAGTCGGCACGACACGATCGGCGCATGGCTTGGGAGCCGTTGACAGTCCCATTCGCGTGGTGCGGGCGGGTTCGGAAACCAATTTGGGCGTACCCCGGGAGTTACCCCGACCGGAACGAAACCAGTCGGCACGACACGATCGGCGCAGGGGTTAGGAGCCGTTGGCAGTCTCGTTCGCGTGGTGCAGGTGGGCGCGACACCGGGGGCGGTGTGGTGCGTGCGTTCCGCGGATGGCGCGGGACGAGCCGGCGGGTTTACCGGGGCGCGCTTGGGGCGGGTGTGCTGTTCGGGGGCTCGGCTGCGCCGTCGCCGAGGGTGGTGATCCGGGCGGAGTGGGGACCGAGTTCGGGTGGCTCGGTGGGGGCCGTGGATCGGGTGGTGGTGGGTGGCGGCGGACCCCTACGGGAGGGGGATGCGGGGGTGGGGAGTGGGGGCGTATTCGTTGAGTGTCTCGCCACTTTCGGGGGGTCTGGGCGGCAACCTACGGTACCGTAGGTTACTGAGGAGGTAACTTACGTGTCGGATACCGTTCCCGCCCCCGTGGCGGATGCGCTGGAAACCGTTCGGGACGAGATCGCGCTCATCAAGCCGCGGCTGCGCGGGTGGATTCATCTGTGGGCCGTGGGGGTGGCTGCCATCGCGGCCATCGTGCTGGTGAGTGTCGCGAGCACCGTGTCCGCCACGGCCGCCTGGTCCACGGCCGTGTACGGGTTGACCGTGTGCGGGGTGTTCGGGATCAGTGCCACCTATCACCGGGTGCACTGGCGTACCGCGCGGGCGCGGATGTGGATGAAGCGCGCCGACCACTCGATGATCTTCATCTTCATCGCGGGGAGCTATACGCCGTTCGCGTTGCTCGGGGTGCGGGGGCGGGCGGGAACGATTCTGCTCGTCACCGTGTGGGTGGGGGCGCTGGCGGGGGTCACGCTGAAGATGTTGTGGCCCACCGCGCCGCGCTGGGTCGGGGTGCCGCTGTATCTGCTGCTGGGGTGGGCCATCGTGCCGGTGGCGGGGACGCTCATCGGGAACGTGGGGTGGGCGCCGGTGCTGCTGTTGCTGGCGGGCGGGATCGCCTACAGCGTCGGCGGCGTGCTGTACGCCTCGCGCTGGCCGGATCCGTGGCCGGAGGTGTTCGGCTATCACGAGTTCTTCCACGCGGCGACCGTGGTGGCGGCGCTGTGCCACTACATCGCGGTCTGGCTGGTGCTGTTGCGCTGAGCGCGCGAGCAATTACTCACAAACGTGCAATCCGGGGCAAAAGGTCTCTAAAGTCCAGAGCAATAGCCGGACGAACCCCTAGGCACACCATCCGATGAACGCACCGACCGTCGCAGCCGCGACGCCCCTGGCGACGTGATCAGCAGACTCATTCTGTGGGCGCTGCGCGCGCGGTGGGGGTTGTCGGCCGTTGTCATGGCGTGCAACCTCGGCGGGCTCGGGGTCATCACCGTCGAGCTGTGGCTCAGCGGCTTCTTCTCCCGGCTCGGCACCGAATGGGTGACCGCGTTCGGCCAGGTGGCGATCTACCCGGCCATCGGCGCGTTCCTGGGCATCGTGCTCGCGGTGCGCGATCGCGAGCACTACTTCGCCTGGCTCGATCAGCGCCGCGCGCCGACCGAGCCCGAGGCGCGGCGGCTGCTGCACCTGCCGCTGGGAATCACGCTGCGGGCCTTGGCGATCTGGCTGCCGGGCGTCATCATCGCGGCCGCGCTGTTCGCGCATTTCACCCCGGAAAGCGATTTCGCGGTGGTGCTGTCCATGTTCACCCTGGGCGGGATCGAGTCCGCGGCACTGACGTTCCTGATCGTGGACCGGCTGATCCGGCCGACCATTCCGGTGGTGTCCGAGGTGCTGGACGGGACCGGGCACTGGAGTTCGACCGTGCTCATGCGGGTGCTGGTGACCTTCACCGTGACCGGCGCGGTGCCGCTGTTCATGCTCATCACCGTGCTCGCGGATCCGTCGTCGGCGTACGCCGATCGGATTCGCACGGCGATCTACGTGGCGGTGGTCGGGTTGTCGGCGGGCGCGGTCGCGACGGCGGCGCTGGCGCGCTCGGTGGCCACCCCGATCCACACCCTGCGCGACGCGCTGGACCGGATCGCCAAGGGCGACCGCGATGTGCGGGTGCCCATCGGCAGCACCAGCGAGATCGGGCGGCTCGAGCATTCGGTGAACGAGCTGGCCTCGAATCTGCGTGAGCGCGAACGCATGCAGACGGTGTTCGGCCGGCACGTGGGCGCGGAGGTCGCGGCCCGCGCGCTGGCGGCCAAATCCGATCTGACCGGCGATATGCGGGTGGTGACAGCGCTTTTCGTCGATGTGACGGGCTCGGTGGCGATGGCCACCGAACTCGCCCCGCGCGATTTCGTCACCAAGCTGAATCGGCTGTTGTCCATCGTGGTCGCGGCCACCGAGGCCAATCACGGCCTGGTCAACAAGTTCGAGGGCGACGCGGCGCTGTGCATCTTCGGCGCGCCCATCGCCCTGGACGACAACGCGACCCCCGCCCTGCGCGCCGCCCGCCGCATTCGCGACGAGGTGCGCGCGGCGGGCGAGTTCGACATCGGCATCGGCGTCGCCCGCGGCCTGGTCTTCGCCGGCGATGTCGGCGCGGACACCCGCCTGGAGTTCACCGTCATCGGCGACGCGGTGAACGAGGCCGCGCGCCTCACGACCGAGGCCAAACAGGTGGGCCGCCGCATCCTGGCGAGTCAGGTCGTCATCGACGCCGCCGCGGATTCCGAACGCAACAGGTGGACGCTGCACGACACCATCCACCTGCGGGGACGGAAGGAACCCACGCCAGGCTGGACCGACGTCCCGTCTCCCGCGCGAGCCCGCCACACCGGCACCGCCCCGCAGGCCGCGCTCCCCCAGGCCGCAGTCCCGGCCCCCGCTCCCGCCGCCGACCTCTAGGCAGCCACTCCCCCGTCATTCCGCCGACACGGCTTCCGGCACCCAGGCCCGGTCGACGGCGGACAGCTCGGCGCCGGCGACACACGCCCGCTCCAGCACGGACCGGTCCTCCGCCTGCACGGCAGCCACCCGCATGATCCGAGAGTCCTCGGAGTATCTGGGCGACAAAATCAAAGTAGACACAGGTTCCGGACTGTAGGACCGGGCGGTGGCGGCGGCAACGGAAATACGGGGGGCGACGTCGATCCGAGACGGTGACCGGAGGGCGACGAACAGCAGGCCACGTGCCGTTTCGGTGGATTGGCGCAGTCGCGTGGCCGCGGCGGCCGTAACCGAAGTGGTATGCGGGCGCGGGGCGAGGCTGATCCGCCGCGCGGGGATCGGCCACGACTGCCATAGCGCTGCGGTACTGCGGAATCGGTGGCGTGTCGTACGCGCGGGTGATCCGAATTCACGATGCCGCGAGGACAGTGAAGATATGAGCGGTATCGGGGCGCACGCGCGGGATGTGTCGGACGGAGACCGGGATCGGCCGGTGGCGGTCTCGATCGCGCTGCAGGGCATCGTCGTGGCGTTGCTCGCGGGGGTGTGCGAGTCGCTGTTGCGGGCGTCCTCGGCACTGGATCAGCCGGATGCCGACGCGGGCGGGCCGCTGCTCGGGCTCGCGACCCGGGGGCTGATCTACGTGGCGGTCGCGGCGATCGCGCTGCGGATGGCGGCGGGGGCGCGTTGGGCCCGAGCGACTCTCACGCTCGGGCTCGGCGTTGCCGGCATGACCTCGCTACTCATCGAACCGGCGGGCACGCTGCTGTCGGGGCGGGGCGTCACGGTGGACTGGTCTCCGGAACCGCTGGCACTGGCCATGTTTCGCGTCGTCCACATCGCCGCGGTCCTGGTCGCGATCCCCGCGATGTACCGCGCGGGCGACTACTTCGCACCCCAACGGCACAAATCCGTTGCGTAGCGGTCATCGTCGACGACGGCGAGGGGCACCGACCGAACCCGGCTGATCCTGATTCGCCGGGTCCGGCCGCGGTGCCCGATCCCGGACCGCGGCCGCCACGCGACCGTCTCGAACACGCAGGGTCGCAACCACCGAGAAGTTCAAATGCGTTGCGCGCCGGAGCAGTCGCCTCTCTACTGAGAGCGCGAGGCCGCGTGAGGCCGTTGGACCGGAACAACAAAGTCCCCGGCGACAGGATGACCGGGAAGGGTGGTCGGTGAGATGAGCTGCAGCACGATGTTCGTTCTGCGGGATGAGGACGGGCGCTGCCTGGTGCTGTATCGCCACGGCCGAGGCTGGGCACCGCGCCGAGCGGACGAACTCGCCGAGGTGCTGGCTGCGATCCGACGGGAGGGACGCCCCGCGCAGGAGTTACACGAACGGTTCATCGCGGGATACCACTGCGAAGGCATGGCCATCGATCTGCTCGAAAAGCGCTGTCATATCTATGTTTGCGAAGGCAGGAGCGCGGCGTATCGAGACAGCTACGCCGCCGGCTTCGGGGCCGAACCGACCTGGGCCGGATGGGATGTGCGGTACCTGTGGGACGAACACGAGGGCCTGGCGGTGGTGATGCCGGAGACCGCCCATGCGGTAGCCCTCGATCGCCGGCCGCCCGGCGACGGCGATCCGCTGCCGCTCTTCTCCCGAGACCGCTGGTTCTCGGATTGGAACGCGGTTCGCCGGGAGATCACCGTCCTGGAAGATGAGTGGTCGGCGGATTGGTATTCGGATTCCTGTGCGGTCATCACCATCATCCAGCCGGACCACACGATCCTCGACTACCGGCTCGATCACATCTATGTGCTGGATTGGCTGTCCGCACAGGGCGATTCGGTGATTGCGGCACTGCTCGAACACGCGCCTTATCCGCTGCCCGGGGAATACCTCGCCGACGCCGGCGTGATCATCGATCTCGCCACGCGGCGGCTGCGTTATTGGACGTCGGAGCACACCCGGCTCGCGCTGCCGCGGTATGTCGCGGCCGCCTGGCAGGGCTGGGAGGTTGAGCGCCTTCCGTTCGGCTACGTCGGGCATCTGGCGGTCACCGGCCGTGCCGATCACGAGGCATTGCTCGGCGACGAAGGGCTGCTTATCAGCTTCTATTGGGACGAGAACCTGCTCGTACACCGCCATTCCGCCCGCCGCGCACTCACGGTGAACGACAGCCGATTTCGATTCAGCCGCGTCCACGTCGCCGACGGCGAGGGGCAGCGGACCGAAGCCGGCTGATCCGGATTCGCCGGGTTCGACCTGGTGCCCGATCTCGGACCGCGGTAGCCCCGCGACTGTCTCGAAGGTGCAGGGTCGCGCCCACAGAGCCGCCCGCGCGGCCACTGATGCGGGTCCGCCAACAGTGAACGGCGGCACGCTGATCCAGCCGCGCGACCGCCTGAAGGGGTGGGTGGCCCCATCGACCCGAGCGCGGCAGCGACCCCGCCTCCGCGAACTGGGACGTCGCGGGGGCTGTTACTCAGGCCGAGGCAGGTGGGAGGAGAGCTGCCCTGACCTCCTGGGCCGTGGTGACCGGGAGGTCGCAGACCGCGCCGCGGCAGATGTACGCCGCGGAGTGGGTGTTCACGGCGGGTCGGTCGGTCAGGAGGGGGTCGGTGTCGGGGGCGGCTGCCACCACCACCGTGCCGCCGGGGGCGGCCAGGCGAGCGGCCTGGACCAGGGTGGGATAGCCCTCGCGATCACCGTCGGCCACCGCCACCGCCACCTGGATCGGGCCGCGCAGGGCCGCTTCGGCGACGGCGAGCCAGTGGCCGGCCGAGCGGGGAGCGCGGGCGAGCAGGATCGCGCCGCGGTCCAGGGTCGCGTCGGCGAGGTCGCGGTAGACGGCGGCCGATTCGAGGTCGGACAGGGCCGCCGCGGTGAGCAGCGCGTCGGCGAGAACCGCTGTGCCGGAAGGGGTCGCGCCGTCCAGGGGATCGCGGGGGCGGGTCACCAGGGTCTCGGCGTCGTTAGCGGTGTCGAACCAGCTGCCGGGCACCTCGGGATCGGCGAAGTGGGTGATCGCGGCGTCCAGCACCCGCTGCGCGTGCGCAAGCCATTCCCCGCGTGAGGTCTGGTGCAGGGTCAGCAGGCCCAGCGCGAGCCAGGCGTAATCCTCGAGCACGCCGGGCGCGGCCCCGGCCACCCCACCGAGCGAGGCCCGGCAGACCCGGCCTTCGGTCACGTGGGTGTCGAGCAGGAACTGCGCGCAGCGTTCGGCGGCCAGCACCCAGGTCGGATGATGATGCGCCGCACCGGCTTCGGCGAGCGCGACAACGGCCATGCCGTTCCAGGCGGTCACCACCTTGTCGTCCCGTTCGGGCTGCGGACGCCGATCCCGCGCGTCCCGCATCAACCCGGTGATCCGTTGCAGCCGTTCGAATTCGGCGGGCGCGGGATCGGCGTACCGGGTCAGCACCGAGGTCCCGTGCTCGAACGTCCCCGCCGTGGTGACGCCGAACACCTCTGCCGCCCAAGCACCGTCGATAGCACCCAGCAGCCCGTTCAACTCGGCGGGCGTCCACACATACGTCGCGCCCTCGAACCCCGGCCCCTCCGGTTCCACATGCGTGTCCGCGTCCAGCGCCGAGGCGAATCCGCCCGTCTCGGTTCCGAGATCATCCAGCAGGAACTGCACCGTCTCCCGGGTCACCCGCAGCGCAAGCGATTCCAGCGCGCCGGGCGCGGCCAGCGGATCGTGCGGAATCACCTGTTCGGCATCGCGCTCACGCCGCGCCAGATGCGAATACACCCGCAGCAGTTGGGCGTTGTCGTACAGCATCTTCTCGAAGTGCGGCACCACCCACGCCGCGTCGACCGAATACCGCGCGAACCCGCCCCGCAACTGGTCGTAGATCCCGCCCCGCGCCATGGCCTCGGCCGTGAACGTAACCACCTGCCGCACACCGGCGTTCCCGGTCCGCTCGAAATCCCGCAGCAGCCCCTCCAACAGCGCCGACGGCGGAAACTTCGGCGCTCCACCGAATCCCCCGTGCTGCGCGTCGACGTCCTTCAGCACGGCCGCGACCGCGTGGTCGAGCAGCTCCGGACTGATCCGGACGTCGTTCTCCGGCAACCCCGCGGTCTGCTCCCGCAGCGCTTCCCCCACCTGCGCCGCCGCCTGCGTCACCTCGTCCCGCCGGTTCCGCCAGGTCTCGGTGACCGCCTCGAGCAATTGCGTGAACGACGGCGACCCGTGCCGCGGCGTCTTCGGGTAGTACGTCCCGCAGTAGAACGGCTCCCCCGCCGCAGTCAAGAAACAGGTCATCGGCCAGCCGCCCTGCCCCGTCATGGCCACGGTGGCGTTCATATACACCGCGTCCAGGTCGGGCCGCTCTTCCCGATCCACCTTGATACACACGTAGTTCGCGTTCATGAGCGCCGCGGTGGCCTCGTCCTCGAACGACTCGTGCGCCATCACATGGCACCAGTGGCACGACGCGTACCCGATGGACAGCAGGATCGGCACGTCCCGCTCGGCCGCCTCCGCCAGCGCCTCGGCGTCCCACTCCCGCCAGTGCACCGGATTGTCCGCGTGCTGACGCAAATAAGGCGAGGTGGCGCTGCCCAGTCGGTTCACCGGTCCAGCCTCCCACATCCGATCGCGACCCCGTTGTCCGCTCGGCGAAGCCGCCGTGGAAGCCGGGAAGAGCTGCGAGGCGGTGTGCGCCACGGCCACGATGAACTGCGCGCCGGAACGCCCCGGCACGGCACGAACGGGCGACCCGCGTATCCCGGGGAACGCGCTGCCGGTGGCGTCAGGACGGATCGGGGAGGTTCGGATGCAGCAGCGGGATCAGGTGAATACGCGCGAAGCGGCGCGCACTGTCGGTGTCCGCCAGCGGGATCAGGCCCTGCGGGGTGAGCGCGAGGGAGTATGCGAGGCGGGCGAAGATCTCCGCGACCAGGTCGGCGTCGAAATCCGCTATGGTGCGGTCGGTTTGCCAGCGCCGGATGATGCCGGACAGGAAGCCCCTGCCCAATTCCAATAGCGGTGAGCCGTTTTCGGAATGGTCGATTCCGCCCGTACCGCGGTCGGAGTCGAGTATCTCGCGCAGCAGTCCGCGGTTGGTGATCTCCGTGGTGAAGGTCGCGAAGCCCGCGACGAGCTGATCCTCGGCGGTGTCGGCCTCGTCCACCGCGTTCTGCACGGCGGCGATCAGCAGCGAGCTCTCGCGCAGCAGGACCGCGTTGACCAACTGCTCCTTCTGCGGGAAGCGTCGATAGACGGTGGCGACGCCGACGCCCGCGCCACCGGCGATGGCGTTCATCGTGGTGCGGCGAACACCGTCCGCGGCGAAGCAGGCCAGCGCCGCATCGAGGATGCGCGTGCGCATCGTGTCGATGTCGTCGATTTGCTGCTGCGAGCCGAGCGCCGCGACCGTCGCCTTCATGGTCGCCAAGTCTAGAGAGCCCGCGAAATCGCAACAGTGATAGGGATTGCATCTTTTTCTATCGTGATAGAAGATCGGTCAAAACCTATCGCAAAGGAGCGAGGGCATGGAGTCTTCAATCGCACTCGACCGATCCGGACGCGCACCGGCCGCACTCACCCCGGACGCGTTGATGTGGGAGGTCGTGGGAGATGTGCGTCTGTCGCTGGTCTTCCTCGGCGCCCTGGTCGAACAGACCATGCATCCGGTGATCGGGACCGCCGTCGGTGAATACTCCGCCTACCGCGCCGACCCCTGGGGTCGCGCCCAGCGGTCCATCGACTCGGTGAACCTGTGGGTCTACGGCGGTGAAGGCGCGCTGGCGGAAGGCCGCCGGTTGCGCGAGTTGCACAAGCCGGTCAAGGGCGTCGACAACCACGGTCAGCCCTATCACGCCAACAACAACGAGCCCTACGCGTGGGTGCACGCGACCCTGTTCGAGCGCCTGGTCACCATGCGCCGACTGTTCGCCGACCCGCTGACCGCCTCCGAACAGGATCGGCTCTACGACGAATTCCTCCAGGTCGGGGCCAATCAGCTGATCCCCGCCGCGGCCATGCCCGGCAGCGTCGCCGCGTACTGGGAGTACTTCGAGGAGATGGTGTCGACGCGGCTGGAGAACCATGCCACCGCCCGCGATGTGCTCACCGTGGTCCGCCGCGACGCGGCCCCGTTCCCGTTCCTGCCCACAGCACTGAATCCTCTGTGGCCCGCCTTCGCTCGATCGGTGGGCTCGCCCGCGTACTGGCTCGCGGTCGGGACCCTGCCATCGGGTGTGCGCGACATCCTCGGTGTGCGCTGGACCGAGCGCGACGAACGACGGCTGGCCGCGGTGGGCGCGACGATCCGGATGACCGTCCCCGCGCTGCCGGAAAGACTGCGCTACTACCCGTACGCCTACGCCGCTCGCCGCGCCGCCGCGAGCCACCGGCGTGTCATCGCTCGCGCCCTGCGGCGGATCGCCTGAAGCCAGCATCCCGCAACATGTCGAAGATTGGTAATCAGACAGTGCCAGAACATAATTCGGACCCACATGTGGTCGTCATCGGCGCCGGTATCGGCGGCACGGCGCTGACCCTGCTGCTGGCGCACGCCGGAATGCGGGTCACGCTGCTCGAGAAGAACCAGTATCTCGGCGGCGCGTGCGCGGGCTACGAGAAACAGGGCTTCCAGGTCGATTTCAGTACGCACCTGTTCAGCCGCGGCCCGCGGGGACCGATCGGTGAAGTGTTGCGCCGCACCGGACATGCCGGCGCCATCGATTTCCGCCGCACGCACGACATCGCCGAGATCCGCTACCCGGCGCGCGACGGCAGCGGCAAGGTCGAGCGAATTCCGCTGCCGTCGCAGGCGCATCGCATGCCGATGCTCGGCTGGCGCCTGGCACGGTCGATGAACCTGCGGCCCGCCGAGGCCGCCGATGCGGCGAGACTGCTCACCGACATGCTCACCATGGCGCCCGCCGAGGTGGACAGCTGGAACCACCGCACGGTCGACGAGTATGTCGCCCAATTCACCAACAACCCGAAAGTCCATGCGGCACTGTGCTTCCTGCTGGGACTTTACTTCGTCATCGCGCCGTCGGAGACCTCTGCGGGCGAGGCGATCTACTGCTTCCAGCGCATGTTCCGTGACAACTGGCTCAGTTACCCGGCGGGCGGCTCCAAGGCGGTCCCACTGACGTATTGCCGGCTGGCCGAGGCCAAGGGCGCACAGATTCGCACGCGCGCCGGAGTCAAGCAGATCCTGGTCACCGATGGGCGGGTTCGCGGGGTCCTGCTCACCGACGGCTCGCGGATCGACGCCGACATCGTGGTCTCCACGTCGAGTCTGCGCAGCACGGCCCTGCATCTGGTCGAGCCCGGAGCGTTGCCCGACGCCTACATCGAGCGGGCCTCACGCATCCAGGGGTCGTTGATCGCGGTACAGGCCAAGATCGGCCTGCGCCGCAAGCTGGTCGACGCGGGCTGTCTGATGGGAGGTTTCGGCGCGAACGCGGACCTGCTGAATGCCTCCGGTGAGACCATGCTCGGCATGTTCGATCAGGTCTTGGACGGCCGCGTCCCGGATGTGGTGCCCTACTACTGCCCGATCCCGACGAACTTCGACCCGTCTCTCGCCCCGCCCGGTCATCAGCTGCTGACCGTCTGCGCGGTCGCGCCGACCACCGACATCGAGCTCAAGGACGCGCCGGCCGAGTGGGAGGAAATGGTGCTGCGCACCATCCGGGCGATCGTGCCGGGCCTCGACGACGAGATCGTCTTCGTCGACCGCACCACCACCAGCTGGATGGAGCACTGGCTCGGCAAGGAGTTCGGTCCGGCCATCTCCACCGGCCAGACCCCGGGACAGGTTGCCGATCAACGCCCTTCGGTCACCACTCCGATCGCCGGTCTCTACCTGGCTGGTGACGGCGCGGGCGGGCGCGGCGTCGGCACCGAACTGGCCGCCGACAGCGCGATGGAATGCGCCGAGACGATCGTGACCGCGCTGGGGCGACGGCGACCCGCCGGCTGGAATACCGACCGGCACGCCCAACCGCCGCTGCGGCACGTCCTGCGCCAGGCGCTGCGCCCGACGCCGGTCGTCCAGGGGTAGATCTCGGCGGCCGGGTCGACGCCGAGGTGGCCGCCGAGATCCTCACGCGCCCGGCGCTCCCTCTACTACGCAGTCCACGAAAGGATTTTGATGACCTCCGCCCCCGTTACCCGCACCGGTGACCGCATCTGGCACGACGTCTTCCTACCCGACGACGTCGCACATGTCCGAGCTATGGCCAGGGAAGCGGTCGCCACCCATCTGGCACCGGTGGCACGCGAGATCGCGCAGCGCGAGGAGTCGGCGGACTCGTTTCCCTGGTCCGCCTTCAAGGGACTCGCGAGCGCAGGGTGTTTCGCGGTCCCCTTCGAAAAGCCCTTCGGCGCTGGGCTCACCCATTCGATGCTGGCAACCTGCCTCGTCACCGAGGAGATCGCCTACGAGAGTTCCAGTCTCGCCGGTGTTTACGACGGGCAGTGCATCCTCAACGCCCGAGCACTCACCTTCGCCCAGCCACACCTGCGCGAGCGGGTACTGCCCGGTTTGATCTCCGGTGACCTGGTCTTCGCGTTCGCGACCACCGAACCGGATGCCTCCAGCGACCTCACCCCGACCGCGTTGAAGACCGTCGCGTCACGCACCCCGGACGGCTTCGTCGTCAACGGCCGCAAACGGTGGATCACCAACTCCGTTGTCGCCGACTGGGTCTGCCTGCTGTGCCGGGACGGCGACACCGACAACGCGAGCATGCTGCTGGTCGACATGCATTCCCCCGGCATCAGCGTCGGCGCGCCGGATCTCAAAATGGGTCACCGCGGTCAGATCACCGCCGACATCACCTTCGACAACGTCTCGGTACCCGCCGATCACGCACTCGGCGCCCCGGGCAGCGGACTGAGCACCGCACTGTCGTCGCTGGCGGCCGGACGGGTCGGAATCGCGGCCGCGGGCGTCGGGGTCGCGCAGGCGGCGCTGGATCTGGCCGTCGATCGCGTGCGCAGCCGGGAGTTGTTCGGCCGCAAGCTCGGCGAGATGCAGTATTGGCAGTACCGGCTCGCCGGACGCGCCACCGAGCTCGAAGCCGCGCGCGCCCTCTATCAGAAGGCCGCCGTCCGTCTGGACCGAGGTGACCGCTCCGGTGAACCGGAAGCCTCGATGGCCAAATCCTTCGCCACTCGCCTGGCCAACGACGTCGCCCGCGACGCACTCCAGATATACGGAGGCTACGGATTCGCCCGACAGGTGTCCGCGACCGGCGAGACCTACCGCCTCGAGGAGATATACCGCGACGCGAAAATCCTCGAAATCTTCGAAGGCGCGAACGAGGTACTGCAGTGGGTGATCGCCCGGCAGCTCATCGGCCGCGACATCACCGGCTGACACGCACCCAACACACCGTCGGCCCCCTCCGGGTCCCCATCGGGTCCGTCCTGATCAGATCCCCCTGGTTCGCGTCCGCGGGCTGAGCGAGCCTTGTTGAAATACACACCTTTCACTAGTGTTCGCCGCGGGTGACGTCGATCACCGGAAAGAGCTGGTCTGCATATGTCGAAACTTCCGATCGCAACCCTGGCCGTGGCCGGGCTCGCCTCGTTCGCCGCTCCCGCGGTCTTCGCCGCCCCGGCCTCGGCGGCGATCACCAACCTCACCATCGAAGGCGCGACGGCGGGCTCCGACTGCAAGGTCGGGGCGGCCTCGTGCCGGATCGTCGTCAAGGTGTCGGACTACCAGCCCGTCCTGGTCAAGGTCGGCAACGACGTCGTCGCCTACAACGTCACGCCCAGCAACGGCGCGGTCGTCGTCGAGTGGAACCCGCCGGCGAACGGCAAGTACAACGTCTCCGCCCTGCAGGGCAAGAGCGTCGCGCAGCTGATCGTCGGCGTCCCGGGGCGGGCCGACAGCGACTCCGCCACCGAGCCCACCCCGTCCGACTTCATCGAATCGCTGCTGAGCGGCTCGGCGGGCTAGCGACACCGAACGGCCGGCCCTCTCAGCCGTGCAGGGTCGGCCGGTAGATCAGTTCCTGGATGCCGCCGTCCAGGGTGTGTGATTCGAGCAGGTCCAGGTCGAAGTCGGCCGCGCCCCCGAAGATCGGGGCCGACCCGGTTTTCCCGGTGATCACCGGGAAGACCGTCACCTGGACCCGATCGACCAGGCCCGCGGCCAGCAGCGCCCAGTTCATCGCGAGACTGCCGTGCGAGCGCAGCGGCACCTCGGACTCACGCTTGAGACGGGTCACGACGTCGACGGCGTCACCGTTCGCGACCGTCCCGTCGACCCAGTCCAGGGGATCGCGCAGGGTGGTCGAGACGATCGTGGCGGGCAGGTTCACCATGCGGGTCACCCAGGGGTCGTACACCTCGGACCCCGCGGTCGCCTCCGCCAGCATCTGCGCGAACTCGCGATAGGTGTTGGCCCCGAACACCATTCGCTGATCCGGCCGGTACTGCTCGAGGCGGTGCGCGAGAAACCCGGGCGTCTGCTTGCCCCAGTATCCGCCCCAGTCCCCGCCGCTCACGCTGCCGGAACCGTCCAGACTGGAAAAGACGTCGAAGGTGTAGGTCGTGGCCATGGGTCCTCCTCGGATGCGACGGGTACTGCACATACAGACGGGAACCGGCCCCGAAATTCATCGGCGCCCACTCGCGCGCGCACCCGGCACCGAACCCGCCAATTTCCATCAATGAGCAAATATTCAGAAATTACCCGTGATTAATGTCGCGTTCGGGGGCACCCTGGATACAAGGAAGGAATCTCCCCAGTCCAGGAGGCAAGGCCGTGTTCAGAATTACCGCAATCAAACCGAACGGCGAGCACTGGCACCCGCATCCGGGTGATGCCATCGAAGACCGTGGCGAATTCCCGGCACTGCTGCTGTGCGCACTCGGCGTCGTGGCCGTCGGACTGACCCTGACCGCGGCCGGGTACGGCTTCTACGGCTGGGCGGTGATCGGCGCTATCGCTGCCGCGGTGCTGCTGATCTCGGGCCTGCTGCTGGTCCGGTACGAGTACTTCCGCGAGTTCAAGCGGGAGCAGGAAGTCGGCCGGCACGGCCACAATCCGCTGGTCCCGGGCGAGTGGCGGGGTTCCGCCCCCACCGCCTACCAGGAGCGGCACAGGCTCTACGGCGACCGCCCCGTCACCGGCTGAGACCCGCGCACCATCCCTTCAGGCACCTCGGCGATCGTCGCCGGGGTGCCGAGTCTTGTCATCCGCCGTAACATGCGCGTAACCCGTCCACCCTGCCTCACCTCGATGAATGGGATTCGTACACAAGGTTTCAGAAGGTTATTTGCGGAACGCAAGTTTCACTGGCAACGTGACGTTAATATCCCGTACCGGTCACTTCCCTTCGACACCGCAGGAATCCCGAGGATCATGAACCGCTTTCTGTCTGCCGTCGCGATGACCTTCGGATGGGCGGTGCTGCTGGGCGGAATCACCGCGCCGGTGGCCGGTGCGGACAATGACCCGGCAGCGGCGGGCAACGGCAAATCGCTGGTGGTCATGGGTGATTCGAATACCGCCAACGCCACCTGGACCACCCCCGACGCCTCGCCGGAGAGCGGCGAATGCGCACATCAGCCCACCTCCTGGCCCACCCAGATGGGTCAGCGAATGGGCTTGCGGGAGAACGACGTCGCCGACGTGTCCTGTGTCGGGTCCTACCTGTACCGGCACGGCGAGGATCGCTACTGGACGGCGCTGACCCAGACCCGCCGCGCCGCCGAGATCGGGGCCTTCGGCACCCGGACCAAGGCGGTCCTGCTCCAGTTCGGCCTCAACGACATCTGGGGTGAGAACCACAAGGCGCAGGGCGAGCTCGCGCCGTGTCTGCTGAACATCGAACGGGGTTGCAGCACTGCCGATGTGGCGGCCAACGGCACGCCGCCCAAGATCCTGACCGGACAGGATTACGTCGACCATCTCGGCAGCATCGTCGCGTACCTGCGCTACTACGCCCCGAACGCGCGCATCATCCTGGTCGGATACCAGGAGCTGCACACCCCCGGCGACACCGCGATCTGCACCGACATCCTCGGCGTCCCCATGCGCATCCCGCGCGCGAGCGCGGTCACCGACGTGTTCGAGAGCGTCCAGCAGGCGCCCAAGGCCGGCGCCGCCCAGCTGGGCATCGAGTTCTTCGACGCCCGGGCAGCCACCGCCGGCCACGGCCTGTGCTCCGACGACCCGTGGCTGACCGGCGTTTTCACCCCCGGTCGCGATTTCCTGGGCCAGCCCGGCCACCCGACCCTCGAGGGCGACGCCGCCGTCTCGGCGGCCCTGCAGCAGTACCTGGCCGCACCCGCGCCCCAGGCCCCTGCTCGCTGATCGCACCGCGACGGCGCGGATACGGGTCGCTGCCCGGCGACGGCGCCGGACAGCGACCCGCGGAAAACAGCCGCTGCCGGGCACTGTCAGGACAGCAGCTGTTCGATTCGGGTGGTGCAGAAGCCGGTGATGTTCATCTCCGGCGGCAACTCGACGCGATTCGCCATGCGCAACAACGGAACCGAGAGCAGCACGGCGGCGAGGATCTCGTTGTAGCGCAGATTCCGCACCGGCATGCCGCTGCGCCGCTCGTAGTACTCGATGGTCTCCGCACGCGACGGGGTGCCCGGCAGCGGCGGGTGCCCCTCGAATTCGGTACTGGCCCATTCCAGGAACAGCATCCAGGCCAGATCGGCCTCGTGATCGCCGAGGTAGGCGATCTCCCAGTCCAGCACGCCGGTGACGCGGCAGTCCCTGTCGTACAGGATGTTCGACATGCGCGCGTCACCCCAGCACAGGGTGAGATGCTCCGGCTCGTAGGCGTTCTCCCGCAGGTAGGCGATCGCCCGCCGGTACGGCTCGGCGGGTTCACCCGCGCAGGCCCAGCGCAGCGCCGCGTCCAGGTAGTTCACCACCTGCCGCACCGGACCCTGCCCGTGGTGCGGCAGCGCCAGGAAGTCCAGACGCAGTGCCCGCCAGTCGAGTTGGTGAACGGCGGCGATGGTGTCCACGCACCCCCACCACATCCGGGCGCGGTTGGCGGGCGTGGCCTCGAAGTAGTTGCCCGCGCTGTGGTACGACGGGAAGTCGCCCGGCGCCTCGCCCGAGAGCCGATTCATGACGAAATACGGACTGCCGAGCGCGGTTTCGCCGCGATCCAGCCACGCGACCGCCGGGACCGGGATATCGGTCTTCGCCAGCCGGTTCATGACCAGCACCTGGCGCAGCAGGTCGTAGTCGGGGAACAGCGCGTCCTCCGGCGGCCTGCGCAGCACCAGCGGCAGTCGTCCGTACGCGTCCTCGACCTCGAACAGGAAGGTCTCGGTCGCGAATCCTCGTGTGGTCCTAGCGAATTCGCTGATGCGGGGCCCGCCCGCACCGGGCAGGTACTGCCGCAGCGCGGGTTCGAGCAGGGCCGGAATCGCCTCCGGCGCGGGACGGGTGATGCTCACGATCAGTATCCCTCGTACCCGTACCGGGCGTTGCGGCCCAGGAAGACCATCTCCACCAGGCCGTAGCCGACCCGCCCCTCGGATTCGACGCGGCAGAAGGTCTCGCTGAGCATGCTGGCCTGCTTCAGATCCGCGACGTCGGTGAGGTCGGCGACGAAGTGGTCACTCCACGATTCCCCGCGCCACAGCCCCGAGGCGTAACCGCGGTAGTTGTCGTATCCGGCTATGCCGGGCCAGAAGTCGGAGACCGGGGTGATGGTGAACTCCCGGTTCCGGCCGTCGGCACTGCGCACGGTGAAGCTGCCGCCGTCGACGATGCGGAAGTCGTCGCGGAAACTCAGCGCGTGCTCGGCGGCCACGACCGGCACGATCTCCCGGCCCGAGTCGAGCGTCGGCAGCACGTTGCCCTCGAAGTGCCAGGGCTGTCCGTCGGCGGTCTCGCGCTGCGCGAAATGCACCAGCTCGTCCTCGAATTGGAAGATGCCCATGTAATACAGCACGCCGTCGGGAACCTCGCCGGGCTGCAGCCCGTCACCCTCGCCGAGGCTGCCGCCGCCACCGCCGTGCCGGGTGCCCCAGGAGTGATCGCGCCCGAACCACCAGGTCTCCGGATCGATGTCGTAGCGCTGTCCGCCGGCCTCGAGCCAGCCGCTGATCCGGCCGTTCTGGTAGTAGCGGCGGGCGTCCTCGCGGACACGGCCCCGGGTGCGGAAGAACGCGGGTTCCTGTTCGTAGGCCGGGAATTCGCCTTCGAAGTCCAGTTGCAGCCTGATGCCGGACTCGTTGTCGTCGAGGGTGGCCCGCACCTTGCGCAGCGGTTCGATCACCTCGTACCGGTAGGGCCCGACCTGCCAGGCGCCCAGGCCGTCGTAGCGGCCGCCGATCTCGCGGGACATCCGCAGCACGTGCGCCTGCTTGCCCTCGATCGTGATCATGGCGTAGGCGTCGGTCACATTGCGGTTGGGGTAGCGGGCCATGCCGGTCATGACGCTCACCGAACCGGTGGTGTCGAAGCCGTAGAGCACGACGCGTTCGGTCCAGCGCAGGTCGCTCTGCAGGACGTGGTCGAACGTGGTGGGCAGTTGATGGCAGAGCAGTTCGTCCTGGGGCGTCAACATCGACGGGTACCTCTCTCGGGTGTGGCTTGCGCCACCTTAATTACGATACGCGGCATAGCGTATTCTAAATGGGCCGGAAATGTAATGTGCTTCAGGAAAACTTCTCGCGATCCGACGGAGGAAGCCCGTGCCCGCGTCAGCAACTCCGCGACCCGCCCCCGGTCGCCCCCGCGACCCGCTCGTGGACGACCGGATTCTCACCGCGACCGAGGAACTGCTGGTCACCGAGGGTTATCAGGCCACGACCATCGCGGCCGTCGCACGCCGAGCGGGCATCGTCGCCACGTCCATCTACCGCCGCTGGCCCGGTAAGCGAGAACTGGTGGAGGACACGGTGTTCGGGCTGGACACCGGCGCGCATCCGGTCCCCACCGGCGATCTGCACGCCGATCTGCTGGCCTGGACCGAGCTGTTCCTGGCCACGGCCGCGCATCCCGCCGCCCGGGCGGCGATCCCGGGCCTGCTCGCGGACTATCACGGCGACCAGGCCCTGTATCACCGCCTGCTCGACCGCGGTGAGCGTCCGACCATCGATGCCCTGCGCGAGCTCCTCGCGGCCGCCGCGGCACGCGGTACGGCCGCTCCGGACTGCGATGTCGAAGCGATCTTCGAGATCCTGCGCGGCGCGACCCTGCTGCGTGCCCTGACGCACGGCCTGGAGCACCACGCGGAGTTCTGCGAGCGAATCACCCGGGCGCTCGTGACCGTTGCCCGCGCGAGCACTGCGGCGAACGACGGATAATCCACGGCGCACCGGACACGACCCGCCCCGGTTCGTCGCGACAGCACCGGAACCCTTGCGCGAGAACGGCTTCGCCCCCGCCGAGAGACTCGGCGGGGGCGAAGCGATCAACCGCTCGCTCGATGGGGTCAGCGGTTCATAGCGTCCTTCATATCGTCGGCGGCGTGCTCCGTACCCTCGCGGGCGCGCTCCTCGCCGCGTTCCAGGTTGGCCTGTGCGTCCTTGGCCGCGCCCTTGACGCGCTGGCCGGCGCGGCGCATGTCCTGGTTGATGACTTCCTGGCCGTGCTCGAGCTTGTCCTTCGCCTTGCCGATCATCGATTCGGCGTTCTTCTTGGCGTTGCGGTTACCGCTCATGGTGCTACTCCTCCTGATGGGGGTGCTACCGGGACTAACCAGCGGTCGCAACAGTACCGGACGGTCGGTTCCACCTCTAGGCCGGAGCCCGGTTTCGGAGCCCGGATAGGGGCTCCGACCGGCGGATATCACAACTTGGCCAATGCGCGGACCCGACCGATCCGGCTCCGAATCCACCCGCGTCGGCACGCCGCGGGGATCGGGCGGCCGAGGCGGGCATCAGACGGCGGCGCTGTGCCGGACCACGATGTTGCCGTACGAATTTCGCACATGGACCCGCACCGTGTCGGCGTCCGGGCGGGCGACCGGGGCCAGCAGATTCTGCACCGAGCCGTGCTGCACGCTCGAGTCCAACTGCACCCCGCTGGCCGGGTGGATGCCCACCTCCACCTCACCCATGGAGGTCTCGAGCCGCAGGTCCCCGCGGACCGCGTCGCTGACCCGGATGTCACCCTTGGCGGTCTTGGCCGTCACCGAACCGCCGGGGCCCTCCACGGCGATGTCACCGGCGGAGACGCCCAGATCGCAATCGCCGAACGGGCCGCTGACCAGCAGCCGGCCCAGGGCCGCGGTGGCCTTCAGGTTCGATCCGGCCGGAACCTGGACGGTGACCTCGATGGACGGGGTGCCGCCGAACGGCGCGTAGGCCCGCCACGCCCGGGGCATCTTCACGGTGAGATGTCCCGCGGTGTAATCGATCTGGACCTGGCCGGCGGCGCGCACGTCGTTCTTGGCATGCGGGTCGGTCGGGCGCACCTCCACGACGGTGTCGGTGCGGTCCGAGGCGATGACCCGGATGTACCCGGCGGGCACGTCGACGATGGCGGTGATGGCGGCGGGGGTCTGGAAAGTAGGCATGTCCGATTCCTTCGGTGATCGCGGTTCCGGCGAGCTGTTCGCCGCCCGATGAGAACTACGATCGCGGGCCGCGCTGACATCGCGCCGCCACCGGCCTGACACGTCCGGCCGAGCCCCGGGGCCGCACCGACAGCGCTGCGACAGCACCCCCGCCGGACGGTCCGGCGGGGGTGCGTGCGCCGCCGGTGACTACTGCTGACCGTGCGGCCCCGGAGCCGCGCTGCCGCTGTATTCACCGAGGTCGGAGACCAGCTTCGTGAGTTCGGGGTCGCTGTCGTACCGCCGCTGGTGCAGGGCTGCGATCTTGGCGGCCATCTCGGGATCCGGATCGTCGGTGATGTCGAAGGAGGAGAACTTGTCGACCAGCGGCAGCCCGACCCGGTCGGTGTTGCGGTGTGCCGGGTGGATCAGGTACTCCCAGTAGCCCCGCAGATCCTCGATGACGAACACCGCGCCCCATTCGTACTCGCCGCCGAAGTCACGGCCGACGACGAAGGATTTCACCGAGGGAATGACGCGGCCCTGGTTGCGCAGGCTTTCGAGGGCTTCTTCGATGGCCTCGGGGGTGGCGTCGGCGCGCAGGGTGAAGCGGTTGCCGTGGTAGATCATGTCTTTCATCCTTTGTGTCAGTTGGTTTTCCGGAGCGCCACGAAGGCGAGCGCCGCTCCGGCGATCATGGCGAGCCCGGTCCAGAGGAACGCGCCGCCGATTCCCGCGCTCCGCAGCAGCGGCTGCACGAGCAGTGGGGAAAGGAATTGGCCGAGAAAGATTCCGGTGACCAGACCGCTGAGAATCCGGCCCCGGACGGCGACCGGAGCGAGATCGCTCAGCCGCAGATTCAGATTGGGGACGGCCAGGCCGACCCCGAAGCCGCCCACGAGCAGCCCCGCCACCACCTGCGCCACCGTGTGCGCGGTCCCGACGACCACCCATCCGAGACCGAGCAGCGCGATGCTGGCCGCGGTGAGCAGACTCGAGCTCCACCGGGAGCGCAGCGCCGGGAACGCCAGTGCGCCAAGGACACTGCTGAGTGTCGTCACGGCGATCACCACGCCGACCAGGGCCGGACCGACCCGCAGTTCCGTGAGCAGGAAGGGCAACTGGGTGGGAGCCATATAGAAGGCCAGGGTCACCGCGAACGCGAGCAGGTACAGCCCCGCGATCGGCCACCGGATGCCGGTCGGTGTGTCACCGGGCATCGCCGTCACGGCCCCGGATGTGCTGTCGCGCCGCTGTTCTCGCAGTCCGATCACGGCGAACGGCAGGACGAGCGCGCCGGCGGCGTAGATCCAGAACGGTGCTTTCCAGTCCGCGGCGGACAACACTCCCGCCAGCGGGAGGAACAACACGCCGCCGAGACTGGCCGACGCCTGTTGCAGGCCCAGGAACGATGCCCGGCGCGGCCCGTCGAACCAATCGGTGATGAGGGCGCTGATCGCGGTCATGATCCCGCCCACCGCCAGCCCGAGCAGTGCCCGGGTCACCAGTAGTGCGGCCAAGCCGCCGGTGAAGTAGCCGCCCACTCCCGCAACGACATACAGCGCGAGGCTGCCGAGCAGCAGCGGTTTGCGCCCGAGCCGGTCGGCCGCCAGCCCGGCCACCGGCGCGCTGAGCCCGATGGCGAGCGAGGTGATGGTCAGCGCCAGCCTGACCAGGACATCCGCCCCGGCCACGTCCGCGAAGACCGTCCGCATGGCGGGCAGGCTCGGCGCGATGATCGCCGGGGCCATGAGGGTCAGTGTCGCGGCGGCCAGCACCGTGCCGCGGGCGATCCGAGCCGGGCCCGCCGGCCCGTGGCGGACCGCCTCCCCGAGTGCCGCGTTCATGGTGTTCCTCCTGTGATTGCGGTGTGCTCGGCGGACTACCGCGCGCTCTCGGCGACCCGCTTCAGGTGGGCGAGCCAGCCGGTCAGCGCGCTGTCCAGGGCCGCGCCCATGCCCTCGATATCCGCGCGGATCGGTGCGCCGTCCCACGACTCCTCGGTGCGCACCCGCACCGAATCGCCCTCGGCGGTGAAGGTCCACACGTGCACGCCGGTGATCCCGTGCGCCGGACCGCCCCACACGATGCGGTGCGGGCCGTCCACCGCGTAGATGGTGGAATCGATGTCGAGTCCGAAGGTGCTCCAGTGGAAGACCGTGCCGGGCGCGATCGGGCCGTCGACGACGGCGGCGGTGATGTCGGGCTGCCAGGCGGTCCAGGCCGCGATGTCGGTGTGCAGGGCCCAGACGCGCTCCAGCGGTGCGTCGATGACGATCTCGTGGATGGCGACCACGGGTGCGGCGGTGTCGATGTCGGTGATCACGATAAGACCTCTCTGATCTGCGGTTTCGGGGCTTCTCGCCGGCCCCGTTCCGGCTCTGACATCAGATTCGCACCGGGTGAGCGCCACTCGCGTCGGCAGAAATCGCCTACATCGCCTACGCCGCCGATATCGGTGATCCGGGCCGCCCGCCCCGGCGCGGAAAACGGACATCTCACTAGACTTCGGGCAATGACGGCGGATATCGCTCTGTTGGGCCGGGACGAGCCGGTTCGCCGCCTCACGCGGGTGCTCACCGCCGCGCGGGCGGGCGACGGTGGCGCGCTGGTGCTGCGCGGGGAACCCGGTATCGGCAAGTCCGCGTTGCTGACCGCGGCCGAGAGCCGGGCCGCCGGATTTCGTGTATTGCACGCCACGGGCTCGGAATTCGAGATGGGTATGCCGTTCGCGGCCCTGCATCAGCTGTGCCGCCCGGTCCTGGACGAGCCGGCGTCGATTCCGCCCGCGCACCGCGAGACGCTCGACGCCGCGTTCGGCTTGACCACCGTCGCTCCCGACCCGTTCGCCATCGGGATCGGCCTGCTGGAACTGCTCGGCGCCGCGGCCGGCCTGCGGCCGCAGGGGGGGGTTGTTGGTGGGTGGGGCGGGTGGGGGGAAAGTGTGGGTGGGGGTGTGTTGGTGTGGGGGGGGGGGTGGTTTTTTTTTTGGGGGGGGGGGGG